>JBKACM010000018.1:0-19130 GCA_046269335.1 Alphaproteobacteria bacterium
GTGCGAGAATAAGCAAAGTGTGTACGAGTGGCGGTCTGCTTCTTGTGGTAGCGATCTGCCAGTCGTCAATGGGAAAAGCTGCCGCGCTGGATGACGATGGCTGGTTGGCATTTGGTGATCTGCGCGGTTACATCGAACCGTGTGGTTGCGATCCCAGCACGGACTTGGGAGGGCTGCGCCGGTTGGCGGTGCTTCTGCGGGGTGGCGCGGGGATGCCTCCAGGTTTCGCGCCGATGTGAGTTTCGGTCGTTTTTCCGACAACGTGGATCGGGGTTTCGTGTGCGTCATCCGCGAACTTCCCGAAGCACCCCAGCCGACATCGCAACGGGAACTGGTGCCGGCTCATCACGCCAACTACGACAGCCTGACTGGCATGCCGACCCGTTCCCTGTTCATGGACAGGCTGGCCCAGGCCATGGCCAGCGCTACCCGCGGCCGGGGCCGGCTCGGGATCATGCTCATCGACTTGGCCGGATATGGAGGCGTCGGCGAGCGTTATGGACCGGAGATCGAGACGACGGCGTTGCTGGCCACCGCCGATCGTCTCTCCCGGTGTGTCCGTCCCTATGACACGGTAGCCCGGATGGGAGAGGATCGCTTCGCGATCCTGATGCCAAGTCTGGAGGAATCCGGAAACGCCATACTGGTGGGAGGCCGGATTCTGGACAGTTTCCGGGAGCCCGCCGTTTTCTCCGGGCACGACGTCGTTCTGTCTCCGGCGATCGGCATCTCCCTCTACCCCGATGATGGACCGGATGCCGGTGTATTGCTCGAAGCCGCCGAGGCGGCTATGCACGAGGCACGAAGTCTCGACAAGGCCGCTTTCCGTTTTCACGCCGAAGACCTCAATCACGAGGCAGAGGATCGACGGGAAATCTGGCGGGCCCTGAGCAAGGCCCTGGCCAGGGATGAGTTCCACCTGCGTTTCCAACCCAGAATCGACATCAAGACCAGGCAGGTGACGGCTTTCGAGGCGCTGTTGCGCTGGACCAGCCGCGATCTGGGTCAGGTCGGCCCGGCGCGTTTCATCCCGGCTCTGGAGGAAGTCGGTCTGATGGGACAGGTCGGCGACCTGACCATCGAACTTGCCTGTCGCCAGTTGGCCGAATGGAATCGGGACGGTCATCGGCGTGTCCGGATGGCGATCAATGTCTCCGACCGTCAGCTACGGCACCCGGGTTTCGTATCCTCCTTGCGCGAGACCCTGGCCCGGACCGGAGCCGATCCCAGGCGCATCGATCTTGAGATCACCGAAGAAATGCTGTTGCGCAACGCCGAATCCTATCTTTCTGCGCTCTGGGAGTTGCGGGAGATGAATGTCAATCTGACCATGGACGATTTCGGCTCCGGTTATTCTTCGCTGAGCAACCTGAGGCGCTTTCCGATCCAAAGTCTCAAGATCGACCGTTTCTTCGTATCCGAAAGCACCCGTGGGAGCGAGGGCATCGATCTGGTCAATGCCATCGTCAGCATGGGGCACAGTCTGGGCCGCAAAGTGGTCGCCATGGGCGTGGAGACCGAAGAACAGCTCAACGTCCTGTGGCATTGCGGCTGTGACGAGGCCCAGGGCAACCTGATCGCCTTTCCTCTGCCAGCCAGCGAGGCTTCGGAAATGCTGCTCGCGGGGACCTGGCACAACAGGCTGTCCCGCTGAAACTGCGTTCCTTTCCGCACGGGCCTGTACCGGCTGGCCCATGAGTCAAATCAAGGGACGGCCGGTACCAGAGACCGCTACGCTACCGCAACGTCAAAATCGTAACCCAGTCCGTCGCGCTCCAGCCGATGGTGATTAACCAGCAGGGTATGGATGGTTTTTGGTGATACCTGGAAATGCTCAGCTACCTCCTCCTGCCGGTTTTCATCCGAGTAATCGTCTTCCAGCATGGCGTCGACTTTGGAAAATGGGGCAAGAAACTCTGCCGCAAAGGCTCGCTGAGCCTTTTGCCTGTAGGTGTAGGCACGGGTGGCAGGATACAGGTGTTCGTTGTGGGCTGCGTTCATGAGTCGGTCACCGAGCAGTCGGGCAAGGTCGAAGCGGCGGCCGGTGTCCCACCTGGAACGGAGGACAACTCGGCAGGCACCCGCCTTTTCCTCCAGAACGAAAGACAGATGAGCCCTGGAGCCATCCCGACCAAGCAGGGCTATCGGAACGTCAGCCATTTCCGACAGCCTAGCATCGGAAACCGGTTCGCCGGCAAGATGCTCCTGTTCTCGCAGAGCCTCGGCGAACCGTTTGCCCAGCTGCCACGCAGGTTCGTTAGCCAGCGGTGAAGGCCTGACATCTCCGCCGAGACGCACCGCGCTTCCGGCCAGACCGTCAACTCCCTTGGTCTGGGCGATTTCACGCATTTCGACGGCGGTCGTCACCTTTTTATCGCCATGATCGCCATGATGGCCATGATGGCCGGCGGCAATCTCTTCGATCGCATCCTGGCCCAGCGCTTCGGCATCCCGCTCCATCTGGGCGAGGACCTCGGGGTCACCTTCATCGGGCTCGACACCGAGCAGTGCCTCGAACTTCCGCCGCAGCGCCAGCGAAGGATCACGCCTTTCCGTCATCAGATCCCGCCATAGCCGGTCCAGGTTGGTTTCGCGAACACCTTGATTTCGCAGTCGCTCCTGAACCTGGGCGATGAAGGTATCCAACGCGCCCTCGAATGCCGTAGATGGCACGACACAGGCGTGGGCACCATAGTATCGGAACGGCTTGGCGTCGGGCCGCGCCGACGCATCCGACAATAGGGCAGTCATGATCCCATCGGAAAAAATTGTGATGACAGGCCAAGCATAGCCCTCACCGATCGCGGTCATCTTGTGGGCGCGCCACCAGTCGGGTGCCTGGGACCGGGGCTCCCAGCGCAGGCGCCACCAGTTCCAGGCAAACCATTCGGCAGCGTGGTAAGCCGACACCAGCGGCCCTTCCCGCCGGGCGCTGACGAACGTATCGTATCCCTCAGTCAGCACGGCCTCGCCCGCCCGGATGGAAAACAGGCCGAAAGTGGCCCGCTCCTCCGGAGCTCCCTCGTCCAGCCGTTCGGGCGCAACAGCAATCTTCAGGAGGTCGGGCATCGCCGTTTCCATTCCTCCAAAATGTATGTCCGCATTTGTCGTTCGTCGTCGCCAAGGCGATAGCCGTGGTATTCAACCTCGTGCCCTGACTTGGTCTTGGCTTCGAATACCTCACCGGCATCATCAACCGCCCAGACGTACTTCGGTACACCCCCGTCAGGGAATCGGCTTACCATTCCCAACTCGATCCCGTGTAGGAACAGCTTCTTCACCTCCTCCAAAAGAAGATCACGGACATCGTCACAGACACTCTTCGATGGCCTCGGATTAATCGGAGGAACGAAACCGTAGTTCCCGGGGTGCAGCTTGTGCAACGCGCTGCCGTCATAGCGGACACGCCTCGCCAGAGCACGAAGAACATCGGGAGCGATCGACCCGGCGACCACAAAGCGGCGATCCGGGCGATTACCCACTCGGCTCATGCTGCACATCCTCTTTGCGCTCAGCGACCAGCCCACAAACGGTATCAGACCGTTAATCCAGAACACAACAGCGGATTCGGCATGCTGGAAAGGGGAGCTTGTCTGCTGTAGAGGCGCAAAGGACCTGACCTCTTTGGCATGAATGGCGCACTCGGGTACGTTACCAGCATTGTTTGCAGGATTACACCGTTGTGTTGTACCATCGGGGTGTTCCGGGTCCGCTGCGGCCCCGGCGGTGATCGGGTCTGGTGTTGCCGTTATGGGTGGACACAAGAGGAAGCGTCCTGTCGAGGTCGTCATCGCCGAGAAAAATCCGCTTCTGCAAAGCGGATTGATAGAGCTGTTCGCCGCCGATGACCGATTTTCACTGCTGGCAATGGCCGCCGATGGCGAGCGTTTTCTTGCCGCCGTGGAGAAGTTGTCGTTTGATGTCGGGCTGATCGGTTGGGAAATGCCGTATCTGGACGGGCGCGGGGTGCTTCTGGCCATGCGCAGCCGTCCCCACCCTCCCCGCATGATCGTCTACTCGGGCTCATTGAATCCGGATGTACCCAGGCAGGCAATGGCGCTGGGAGCGGCAGGGTTCTGTTCGAAATCGGACCCTCCCACCCAGCTTCTGGAAACAGTGGCGGCGGTGGCCAGCGGCCGGATGGTGTTTCCGTTCGTGGATGTCTCCCGTCTGATTGCCGGCCCGTTCGAAGGGCTCACCCCGAGGGAGCGTGAGTTGCTCACTTCCCTGGCCACGGGCTTTACGAATGTTCAGATCGCGGACAAGCTTGGCATCTCCGTCAATACCGTAAAGTTCCATCTCAAGAACCTGTACGACAAGCTGGGGGTCAACAATCGCGCCCAGGCTGTCGCCTCCTTCCTGAGGGAACGCGCGGCGACGTGATGCCGGCGAGAAAATCGTCGAACGAGGAACCGAGGTTGTCGTGGTCACCCGGCACGGGTTGGCTCTGCGGCCGGCACGCTCCGCAGGTACAAGGTATCCGGGCTGAAATCCTGCTCATGCGGCCAGACCACGAAGCCCGACATCGCCCGGACGGAACGAAAATAGGCCGGATCGCGTAGCTCCCTGAACACGCCTCGGTCCAGGTAGGGCTCGACGGAAAAAAGCCGCCGTTCACCGTTGGCGAAGGTGAGCAGGAGCGTGAAGCCCTCCAGTGCCTGTGCGGCTGTGACTTCGGGATGCATGGCTGGTTACCTCAACGCAGCGGCTCGATGCGGAAAACGGCTTCGCCCTGGACGGCCAGTGCCCAATCGGCCATCAATTTCTCCCGGTGGATCTCGATCCACTTTCCCAAAGGTTCCGCATGATCACCCGAGCCACAGTGTCCGGCAATGGTAGCATGTGGTATGATACCGCCGTGCGGGTGTTTTCTGACCCAGGGGTCAAGATACGCATAGACGGTACGCCCAGGCACCGTGCAGGCATTGCCAGAAAGCCGACGAGTCATCTCATCGGCTCACTGGTATCAGAGGGGGAACTCCAGGATGTCCGGGAACCAAAGAGCGGTTCGTCCCGTCGTTCTCGGGATCGCGGGCGATTCCGCCGCGGGCAAGACCACGCTTGCCGATGGCATCGCCAGAATTCTCGGCCCGGAGCGGGTCACCATTCTCTGCACCGACGATTATCTTCGCTGCTCCCGATGGGAGCGGGAACGAAACGGCCTCTCGGCCCTGGACCCCCGCAGCAATTACGTCGATATTCTGGAACAGCATCTGCGCCTGTTGCGAAATGGCGAACCGATTCTGAAACCCCGCTACCACCATGAGGACGGTACTCTGGGACCGCCCGAGTATGTCGAGCCGCGTGAGTATCTCCTTCTGGAGGGACTGTTGAGCTGTAGCACCGATGCCCTGCGGGAGGCCTGCGACGTCAAGGTATTCCTGGAACCGGACGCTACGTTACGGCGCGACTGGAAGATCCGGCGCGATTGCGACCAGCGTGGCTATGCTCTTGCCGAGGTGGTGGAGTCTCTTGAAAACCCCAGACAGGACGACACTGATCGCGTTCAGTCGCAAAGGGCCTTTGCCGATATCGTGGTTCAGTTCTACCGTTCTGGCCCCTTGCAAGGGGAAACCGGTGGCAGCCTCAACGTTCGCACGACTCTGCGACCAACGCTGCCCCATCCGGACCTGACCCCGATTCTGGATATTGGCGTGCAAAACGGACTGCGACTGGATCTTTCTCGCGACGAAGATGGTAATCCTGTAGACGTTCTGGAAATCATGGGCGATATCGATGACCATCGCGCCGGAGCGATGGAGGCGCTACTGTGGGGGCTGATACCAGGGGCGGCCCCTCCCGGGAGCGCCGGTGTCGGTCAGTTCGTGGACGGTGCGAATGGGCTGAAATCGAGCCACTCCCTTGCTCTGTCGCAGTTGCTGGTCGCCTATCATCTACCCAGGGCCTGAGTTCCACGGGCCCTTATCTTGAGGACAAGGACACTTCCTATGACAATGCAGACACGCTCCGCGGTCAGCCACCAGGACATGGCCAATGCCGCCCGTTTTCTGGCGGTCGATGCCGTACAGACGGCCAACTCCGGCCATCCCGGCATGCCCATGGGGATTGCCGATGTCGCGACCGTGCTGTTTTCCAGGTTCCTCAAGTTCGATGTGACCGATCCTCACTGGCCGGATCGTGATCGTTTCATCCTTTCGGCGGGCCATGCCTCGGCGCTTCTCTATGCCCTGTTGCACCTGGTGGGTTACGCCGATGCGGATCTTGGGCAGGTTCGGAATTTCCGTCAGTTTGGAGCCCGCACCGCCGGTCATCCGGAATATGGTCACCTGGCGGCGGTGGAGATGACCACCGGGCCGCTGGGTCAGGGAATTGCCAGCGCCGTTGGGTTCGCCCTGGCCGAGAAGATGCGGGCGGCCCGTTTTGGTTCCGAAATCGTCAGCCATTATACCTATGTCATTGCTGGCGACGGCTGCCTGATGGAAGGCATTTCCCAGGAGGCCATCTCCCTGGCCGGTCATCTAAAACTGGCCCGGCTGATCGTCCTTTGGGATGACAATCGGATATGCATCGACGGCGATACCACCCGGACCACCTCCGACGATATCCTCAAGCGTTTCGAGGCTTCTCAGTGGAATGCCTGCCGGATCGATGGTCATGACCCCGAAGCCGTGGCTGCGGCGATTGCCGCGGCACGGGACAGCGAAAAGCCGACCCTGATCGCCTGTCGTACCGTTATCGGCTATGGCGCGCCGACCATGGCCGGCTCGGAGAAGGCCCATGGCACGGTCCTGGGTGAGGTGGAACTCGCCGGGGCGCGAGCGAATCTGGGCTGGCCTCATGCTCCCTTCGAGATTCCAGGCCCGGTTCTGTCGGCTTGGCGGGCTGCGGGGGTCCGCGGCGTGGCCGAACGGCAGGCATGGCAGGGGCGTCTCGGCGTGATCGATCCCGCCCGCCGGGCCGAGTTTCTGCGGACCCAGGACGGCGACTTGCCAGAGGGCTGGCAAAACACGATCCTGGACTTCAAGCGCCGGATGACGGACGAGAAGCCGTCCGTTGCCATGCGCAAGGCTTCCCAGATGGTGCTGGACGTTCTGGTCCCGGCGGTACCGGAACTGGTCGGTGGCTCCGCGGATCTCACCCACTCCAACCTGACCATCGCCAAGGACATGCCCGCGGTAACTCCCACGGACGCCGGTGGCCGTTACGTCTATTACGGCGTCCGCGAGCATGGCATGGCCGCCATCATGAATGGACTGGCCTTGCATGGGGGGTTCGTTCCCTATGGCGGCACCTTCCTGGTGTTCAGTGACTATTGCCGACCGTCGATTCGCCTTTCCGCGCTCATGGGGGCAAGGGTAATCTACGTCCTGACTCACGACTCGATTGGCGTCGGGGAAGATGGCCCCACCCACCAGCCGGTGGAGCACCTGTTGTCCCTGCGCGCCATGCCCAATGTCCTGGTTTTCCGGCCCTGTGACCCGGTGGAGACGGTGGAATGCTGGGCTCTGGCGCTCACCAACCGGGATCGGCCGTCGGTATTGGCCCTGTCCCGCCAGAATCTGCCGACGGTGCGCACCCAACATACCGACGAGAATCTCTGCGCCCGGGGGGCCTATATCCTTCGGGAAGCCGAGGGAGGGACACGCCGAGTCACCCTGCTTTCCACCGGGTCAGAGGTGGAAATTGCCATGGAGGCCAGAAAGATACTGCACGCCAGAGGCATCCCCACGGCTGTGGTCTCCATGCCCTCGTGGGAGCTTTTCGACGAGCAGCCGGCCGAGTATCGTTCGCAGGTACTTGGGAAAGGTGGAAGCGGCATGATCCGGGTCGCCATCGAGGCTTCCGGCCCCTTCGGGTGGGAGCGGTATGTCGGTCTGAAGGGTGCCGTGATCGGCATGACAGGCTTTGGCGCGTCCGCCCCGCCTGCTAAACTGTACGAGCACTTCGGTATCACGGCGGAGGCCGTCGTGAACGCCGTCAACGAGCGTCTTTAATCGTAAAGAGGAAAATGAAATGTCCTTGATCTCCATGCGCCAGTTGTTGGATCACGCCGCCGAATACAGCTACGGCATGCCGGCTTTCAACGTGAACAATATGGAACAGGTTCTCTCCATCATGAACGCCGCGCAGAAGACCAATGCGCCGGTGATCCTGCAAGCCAGCCGAGGCGCACGTTCCTACGCCGGCGACATCATGATCAAGCATATGATCCTGGCCGTGATCGAGATGTATCCCGATATCCCGGTGTGCATGCATCAGGACCATGGCAACAGCCTGGAAACCTGCCTTTCCGCCATTACCGCCAACTTCTCGTCGGTGATGATGGACGGCTCCCTGGATGCCGACGGCAAGACCCCGTCCACCTACGAGTACAACTGCAATGTCACCAAGGCCGTGGCCGACGTCTCCCACATGGTCGGCGTTTCGGTTGAAGGCGAACTGGGCTGCCTCGGCTCGCTGGAAACCGGCAAGGGCGACAAGGAGGACGGTCATGGCTTCGATGGCGTGCTCGATCACAGCCAGCTTCTCACCGACCCGGACCAGGCCGCCGATTTCGTGAGGAAAACCAAATGCGACGCCCTGGCCATCGCCATGGGGACCTCGCACGGTGCCTACAAGTTCACCCGCAAGCCGACCGGTGACATCCTGGCCATGCATGTGGTCAAGGCGATTCACGCCAAGCTGCCCAACACCCACCTGGTGATGCACGGTTCCTCCTCGGTGCCGCAGGACCTCCAGGACCTGATCAACAACAACGGTGGCCAGATGCCCCAGACGTTCGGCGTTCCGGTCGAGGAAATCGTCGAGGGTATCAAGCACGGCGTTCGCAAGATCAATATCGACACCGACTGCCGCATGGCGGTTACCGGTACCTGGCGCAAGGTAGCGACCGAGAAGAAGGGCGAATTCGATCCCCGCGCCTTCAACAAGCCGGCCATGGCCGCCATGCAGAAGGTTTGCGAGGACCGCTACGAGCAGTTCGGTGCCGCCGGCAAGGCCTCCAAGATCAAGCCGATCGCCCTTGCCGACATGGCCAAGCGCTACAAGTCCGGCGAGCTTGATCCGAAGATCAACTGATACCGGGAGCGCCGTCTCCGAACAGGTCGGGGATCGCCCGAGGCCTCGTGGTCTTGGGCGGTCACCGTCCGGGGGTGGGGCTGCGAAAGAGCCATGGTCGTAAAAATTGCCCCCAGTCTTCTGTCCGCCGACTTTGCCCGCCTGGGCGAGGAGATTCGCGCGGTCGATAGCGCCGGGGCCGATTACATCCACATCGACGTCATGGATGGCCATTTCGTTCCCAATCTCACCATCGGCCCCTCGGTGATCCGATCGATACGTCCTCACTCCCGCAAGGTGTTCGACGTTCATCTGATGATCACCCCGGTACACCACTACCTGAAGGATTTCGCGGACGCGGGTGCCGACATCCTTACGGTTCATGCCGAGGCCGATCGTCATATCGATCGCAGTCTCCACCACATTCGTTCTCTGGGGAAAAAGGCGGGTCTGTCCCTCAACCCGGCAACACCCGTCAACATCCTGGAATACGTGATCGACAAGCTGGATCTGATCCTGGTCATGACCGTCAATCCCGGTTTCGGTGGACAGAGCTTCATCGAGGCTCAACTTGAGAAGATACGCAAAGTTCGCTCCCTGATCGGCAACCGACCCATTGAGCTGGAGGTGGACGGCGGCATAAATCCCAAGACCGCCGCGCTTTGCATCGAGGCCGGAGCCGATGTTCTGGTCGCAGGAAGCGCCGTGTTCGGCGGATCGGATTACATGGACAGCATCGAGGCTCTGCGGCACCATCGCCATTTCGGCCATCCCTGAAAAACATCACGAAAACTTTATTTTTCTGTCACGCACGTGACATGGAACCCGTTTACAATGACCCCCGTTTTGGTTCTTTCGATGCTCCCCGCATGCTGGCATATTTCCGCGACTGGCAGTTCACCCATGGAGTAGCGTGATGGCGGATACCTCCCACCAGGTCGCACACACCATCAAGGCCTACGACGAGGAACTTCAACAACTCGTCAACATCATCGCCTGGATGGGCGGCCAGGCCGAGGCGCAGCTTTCCAGTGCCATCGTTGCCCTGGTGAAACGAGACAGTGATCTGGCCGGCCGGGTAATCCATGGTGACGCCAAGGTGGACGAGATGGAGCACGAGACCCACAAGCTCGTGCTGCGACTGCTGGCGCTTCGTCAGCCCATGGGGATCGACCTGCGACATATCTTTGCTGCCCTGAAAATTTCCAGCGATATCGAGCGGATTGCCGACTATGCGGCCAACGTCGCGAAGCGGTCGATCGTCCTCAATCAGTTGCCACCGGTGCCGCCGGTTTCCGCCGTCCCCCGCATGGGCCAGCTCGCCCAGGAACTGATTCGAAACGTCCTGGATGCCTATGTGGAACTGGACAAGCAGAAGGCGATGGATGTCTGGAACCATGACGAGGATCTCGACAACGCCTACAACTCTCTGATCCGGGAACTGCTCACCTACATGCTGGAGGATCCGCGCAACATCACCGCCTGTACGCACCTGATGTTCATCGCCAAAAACATCGAGCGGATCGGGGACCACGCCACCAACATCGCCGAAAACATCTTTTTCCTGGTCGAGGGTGCTTCGCCGGCAGGGCAGCGCCCCAAGGGGGATATCGGCCACACCGTTTCGGGCTGAGGATCGACAAGTGCAGAAGGGACCAATCATCAGCCCCCTGGTCCTGGTGGCCGAGGACGAGACAGCCCTGGTTACGCTCCTGCGGTACAATCTGGAGCGCGAGGGCTTTCGTGTCGTCGAGGCACTCGACGGTCGGGAAGCGCTGCATGCCGCCTCCGAGTACGCTCCGGACATCGTGCTGTTGGACTGGATGTTGCCGGCGCTGTCCGGAATCGAGGTCTGTCGCATGCTCCGAAGCAAGCCCCGTGCTCGCAACATCCCGATTCTGATGCTGACGGCCAGGGGGGAGGAAGCCGACAAGATCCATGGCCTGAATACCGGTGCCGATGATTTTCTGACCAAGCCGTTTTCGATGCCGGAACTATTGGCCCGCATCCGGGCACTTCTGCGGCGAACCCAGCCGGTGCCAAACAAGGAGGAACTCGTCTGTGCCGACATCCTTCTCGACCAGAACGCCCATCGTGTCAGCCGGCGAGGACGCAGCCTTCATCTGGGCCCTACCGAATTCCGGCTCCTGCAGTACCTGATGCAGCACCAGGGCATCGTGTTTTCCCGCGAGGAGCTGCTGAACGCGGTATGGGGTCCCGACATTTACGTGGAACCAAGGACCGTGGATGTCCATGTGCGCAGGTTGAGAAAAGTTCTCAATGGCAGGGACGAAGTAGATCTGATTCGTACCGTGCGTGCTGCCGGTTATTCCATTGACGCCGAGGGTACGGCGTGATCCCCTTGCTTGTGATACCGCTGAGCGAGGGTCAAGATGCTGTCAGGTGGGCACGCCCGGTTTGTTTCCTTTGCGTTTTGCCGAGCTGACATACTGCTGGAGATAGACAATTCGAACGTTATCGCCTTCGCCGCCGGAGCGACGGGCGTATGTTTCGACAAGGCACCGGAGACCCTGGTCGGCACCTCCTTCCTGGAACTTCTGCCGTCGGAGGATCGTCAGGCGATCCAGGAAATGATCGATGCCGGACGCAGGCGTGGCAAGATCGACGATCTCGTCCTATGGCTGTCCGGCTCCCGAAAACGCGAACTGCACGCCGCCATATCCGGACACATGGTTCCGGAATATGGGGATCATTTCTTTCTCGGCATCAAAATCGCCCCCCCCCAACCATAGCCCCCCCCAAGAGAAGAGACAGAAGGCAGGATGCCGAGACCGGGTTGCTGTCCCAGGACTCTTTCGCGGCCATTGCGGCGGAACGGGCCATGGCCTTGCCACGTGCCGGTGAATCGATGCAGCTCACCATGGTCAAGGTCGATCACCTGGACCGGGCCCTGAAGGCGATGTCGGAACTCGACAAGAAATCGGTTCTGGAGTCGGTTGGCCGCATTCTGAAATCGGCTTCGTTCGGAGGCAATCTGGCCGGGCGGATTGACAATGAATCTTTCTGCCTCGTTCATGCCCGTGGTGGAGTGGACGAGGAGAGCCTTACCCAGAAGATCGAAGATGCCGCCAATAGTCTGACCTCTGGTGGACCACAGGTTTCCGCGCGTTCAACGACTGTCGAGGCCGATCCGGAGGCAATGTCCGAAGAGCAACTGGCCAAGGCCGTAGCCCATGCCATGAACAAATTCTGCACCACCGGAGGATCTCTGAAGGGCGGGACGCTGACGGATATTCTGCCGGCCATGATGACGGACACCTTCAACCGGATCGACTACCTCAAATCGGTATGCCGGAAGCACGATCTTGATATCGTTTTCATGCCTATATGTGATCTCCGGGAGGGAAAGCTCCACCATTTCGAGGGATTGACACGTTTTCGGGATTCCATCGCGGGGGTATCCCCCTATCACCTTATCTGCCTGGCCGAAGAGATGGATCTTATCTACGACCTCGACATGGCGATCATCATGAAGACGATCCAGATTCTTGGGGAAACCCCCAAGATGCGGACCTTGCCGCCGGTGGCGGTCAACCTGTCCGGAGCTTCCATCACCAATATACCCTTCGTCAACAAGCTGCATAAACTGCTGGCAACCGACTCCACCTTGCCCAAGAGGCTGATGCTGGAAATTACCGAGTCGGCCAGGATCGAACAGCTCGAAGAGGCCAACCGTATCGTCCAGACTTTCCGGAAAAAAGGGTTCATCGTCTGCATTGACGATTTCGGTGCCGGGGCGGCCAGTATCGATTACCTCCACATGCTGGATATAGACGTGGTGAAATTCGATGGTCCGGTGGTGAAACGTGCCTGCTCTTCACAGAAAGGAAGAGACCTCCTGTCCTCCATGGCAAGAATCTGTGCGGACATGAAAATCGAAACCGTCGCCGAAATGATCGAGGACCGGAAGATGGCTACCCAGGCCGCGGAGTGCGGGGTCAACTTCGGCCAGGGGTACCTCTATGGCAAACCCGGTGCCAGCCCGTTTCAGTTTCTGGGGCGGAAAGGGCCAGGCGCGTGATACCAGGAGGCCTCGCGGGCCCGGAAACGCCCGATATCGTCCGCATCCAGGCGGACCCTGATGTGAGCGACCGTATCGTCGTCACGCCGCTCCACCACCTCTCCGCGCCGATACAGCCAGGAAAGAGTCGCTCCGTCGTCCAGGGGAACCTCGACCTCCAGCAGGGTGCGGGTCTCGGCCAGCCGTTGATCCAGGAAACGAAGCAGAGTTTCCACCCCCTCCCCCGTTGACGCCGAAACCGGAACTGGAACCGAATTCGGACCGTGGGAACGGATGGACTGCTGCGAAAGGCTATCCCGCTCTTCCTGGCCCAGAAGATCGACCTTGTTGAGAACCTCGACCAGGGAGCCCTCGGTTTCGATGGCCAGACCAAGCTCCCGCAGAACGATCTCGACGTCCTCCTTCTGGGCCGCAACATCTGGGTGGGCCACGTCCCGAACGTGAACGACCACGTCCGCCGCCAGAACCTCCTCCAGGGTCGCCCGGAAGGCCGCCACCAGTTCGTGAGGCAGGTTGGAGATGAAACCCACCGTATCGGACAGAATTATGGTTCTCCCGGAAGGCAGAGCCAGGCCACGCATGGTAGGGTCCAGGGTGGCGAACAACTGATCGGCCGCTACAACATCGGCGCGGGTCAGACGATTGAACAACGTCGACTTGCCGGCATTGGTGTAGCCCACCAGGGCCACCACCGGGTAGGGCACCCGCTTCCTGGCCTTGCGATGAAGGTCACGGGTACGCTTTACCTCTTCCAGCTCACTTCGGATTTTGGCGATCCGCTCCCCGATCAACCGCCGATCCGTTTCAATCTGAGTTTCACCAGGCCCGCCCAGAAACCCGAATCCTCCACGCTGCCGTTCCAGGTGGGTCCAACTCCGAACCAGCCGGCTGCGCTGGTAGGACAGGTGGGCCAGTTCGACCTGAAGCGTGCCCTCGCGGGTCCTGGCCCTGGCCCCGAAAATCTCCAGGATCAACGCGGTCCGGTCAATGACCTTGCAACGCCATGACCGCTCCAGATTTCGTTGCTGGATCGGGGACAAGTGGCAATCGACCACGACAAGCTCGACCTCCAGTTCGGGTATTCCAGCCCCCAGGCTGTCGACCATCCCCTGGCCGATGTAGGTCGCTGGGCGAATCCGCCCTACGGAGACGACCTCTCCCCGCACGACCTCCAGATCGATGGCAGCAGCAAGACCCACGGCTTCGAGCAGACGTGCCTCCGGCACTCGCCTGCGGGGTGCCGGTGGAAGCTGGAATTCCTCGTCGGCAGCAGATTGCCTTGCGGAAAGGCGCCGGAGCGCCGGATGGATCACAAGCGCCCTCACCCGCCGCAACGAAGTGGAGGGGGCCGGTCCCCGGGTCTCCACCGTCACTCTTCCGCGGAGTCCTTGCTCGGTTCAAACAATTGAACTGGCACGGCCGGCATCACGGTCGAAATCGCATGTTTGTAAACAAGTTGTGTATGACCGTCGCGGCGGAGCAGCATCGAGAAATTATCAAACCAGGTCACGATCCCCTGCAACTTCACGCCATTGACCAGAAACACCGTCACGGAAACTTTGTTCTTTCGTATATAGTTCAGGAATACGTCCTGAACATTTTGCGGCTTTTCCGTAGACATCTTCGGCTCCCTTTTGTTTTTTTCGTTTGGGGTTCCTGGAATTGACTCTCCTGAACCCGGTCCTTGACATTTCCAAACATCATTCTCCCGACGCCGACCGCTCACGCACCAGATGCGCGAACCCCTGACAATCGGTAACATGATACCTCGGGCGGCAGTCCTGAAATTCCCCCTCGCCCGGAGGTTCCTGACGCAACAGCACCGGCGAACAACCAGCGTTGCATGCGCATAGCATATCGGTATGACTGTCGCCAACAAACCATACGGACTCACCAGCCGATATCCCGGACCCTGCCAGGGCTAGGTGGACCGGTTCGGCTGCCGGTTTGTCCCGCTCTGCATCGTGGGCACCGACGATGCTGGAGAAATATCCCGACCATCCCAGGTGCTCGACCTCCCGGCGAAGATGCACCCCGGTCTTGTTGCTGACGATCCCCAGGTACAGGCCAGCGGCGTGAAGCCCGGCCAGCAGTTCGCCGGCTCCCGGCACGGTGACGAGACGCTCCAGATGAATGGCGGCAAAGGTGGCATAGAACAGATCCCGCGCTTCCTCCCAGCGATCTCCGAAAATATGCGGGAACAAGTCACGCAGGGAAGGACCCAGCTCGGCGCGAAACCTGTCTTCCGACCATGGCTCGTGTCCCATGCCTCGATAGGTGGTGTTGAGCACTTCGAAGATGCAAGGCCACGTATCGACCAGGGTATTGTCCCAGTCGAACAGGATCGCTCGGGGCCTGGGCAGACGGGCCGTCACCAGGAATTTGCCCCCCTGTCCAGTCTCGCAACATAACCATGCCACAGCTTGCGAGTGATCGGACCAGGCTTTCCACTGCCAACGGGGCGGCCGTCAATGCGGATCACCGGCATGACGAAATTGGTGGTACTGGTCAGAAAAGCCTCGGCGGCGGCCTGTGCCTCCGCCACGGTGAAGGGCCTCTCCACCAGGGGGAGTTTGAGGGTGGCCGCGACCTCCAGCACCGCCTCGCGGGTAATTCCCGAGAGAATGGCCGGGCCGGCGGGATGAGTGACCAACTCGCCGGAGGGGGTAACGATCCAGGCGTTCGAGGAAGTACCCTCGCTCACATGTCCGTTCTCGCGCACCATCCAGGCTTCGAAGGCTCCGGCCTCCTTGGCCGTCTGCTTGCCAAGGACGTTGGGCAACAACCCGATCGCCTTGATGTCGCACCGATACCAGCGGGTATCGGGTACGCTGATCACGGATATCCCTTTTTCCAGGGCCGCTTCGGTGGGAAGTTTGTGCCGCCGTGCCGTTACCACCAGGCTGCGGTCCGTCATGGTCGGGAATGCATGCTCCCGCTTGGCCACGCCGCGAGTGATCTGGAGATAGAGGATACCCTCGGTGATCCGGTTACGCCAAACCATCTCTCGCATCACCGTTGCCAGCACACCACGGACCACCGGCCCCTCTATCCGGATTTCCCGCAGGGAACGGTTCAAACGCTCCAGATGTGGCCCCAGGTCGATCGGAGCCCCATCGCGGACGGCCATGACCTCATAAACGCCATCGGAAAGCTGGCAGCCACGATCCTCGATATGAACCATGGCACGGAAGTGCGGTACGTAACGGCCGTTGACATAGGCGATGCGCGACATAAGGTTCCACAGCTCCCACTAGAAATATTCCAGACGCACCGAGAACATCTTCTCCACGTGCTTGACGGCGCTGGCAACGGCGAACAGAACGACCCTGTCCTTGGCCTGAACCACGGTCGTGCCGCGTGGGGTGATGACTTTGCCGTCCCGAACGATGGCCCCAAGGATGACCCCGGAGGGCAAGCGTATGTCCTTCAGGGGTGTTCCGACCAGGGAAGAAGTCTCCATGGCCGCAGCCTCGATCAACTCGCCAAACCCCTCGTGCAGGGAGTGGACGGCATGGATGCGTCCTCGCCGCACATGTTGCAGGATCTTGGAAACCGTGATGCTGCGCGGATTGACCACCACGTCGACACCCAAGGTGCTGACCAGGGGATTGTAGGTCAGCTTGTTGATCAGGGTAATGGCCCGCTGGCACCCGTAGCGCTTGGCCAACAGCGAGGAAAGAATGTTGGTTTCATCGTCATTGGTAACGGCAACCACCGTCTCGACCTGCGAAACGCCGGCCTCCTCCAGGATTTCGGGATCGAGAACGTCCCCATGCAGGACGACGGTATGGCTCAGGGTCTTGGCCACGAACTCGGCGCGCGTCTTGTCGATCTCGATGGCCTTGGCACTGACCAGCGGGTACTCGGCCTCCAACTGTTGCGCCAGGAACAGACCGATGTTGCCGCCACCACAGATAAGAATGCGGCGGGCCTCGCTCTCCTCATGACCAAAAGCGGACATGGCTCGGTCGGTCTGGGCCGTATCGATAACGAAATAAACCTCGTCCCCGGGGAGCATCAGATCGTCTCCGGTGGGAACCATCGCCCGGTCCTGACGCACGATGGTGACGACCACGATATGCAGATCGGGAAACAGAACCGTCAACTGACGCAGCGGCGTGTGGACCAGGGGTGTGCGTTCGGTGCAGCGAACCCCGATCAGACGGACCTTGTCCCCCACCATGGGAATGACGTCAATGGCCCCGGGAACCTGGAGCCTGCGGGTTACCGCCCGCGCCACCTCGATCTCGGGGGATATGATGACGTCGATGGGCATGTTGTCGCGGCTGAACAGATTGGACCAGATGGGCTGAAGATAACTCTGGTGCCGCACGCGGGCGATCTTGGTCGGCACCTCGAACAGGGAATGAGCCACCTGGCACGCCACCATGTTGACTTCATCGACATGAGTGACGGCGACCAGCATGTCGGCATCCTCGGCCCCCGCCTGCTCCAGCACATTCGGGTGAGAGGCGTAGCCAACCATCGCCTGAACATCAAGGGTGTCGGAAATGCTCCGGATCAGTTCCGGGCGCTGGTCGATGACGGTAAGGTCGTTGTTTTCTCCGGCCAGATAGCGGGCGATATTGAACCCCACCTGACCTGCCCCGCAGATGATGACCTTCATGGCCATGTCTCCGGGGCTGTCGGCACGCGGTCAGGGACGGGAGCGGTCATCGGTCACAACCCCCAGAGACTTCAGCTTGCGGTGCAGGGCCGAGCGTTCCATACCGACGAAGGCTGCCGTGCGGGATATGTTGCCGCCGAAACGATTCACCTGCGCCAGCAGATACTCCCGCTCGAACACCTCGCGGGCATCGCGTAGAGACAAGGTCATGATCTCACCGGACTTCTCCCAGCGCAGCACGGTGGGGGTGATGGCCCCGATCTCCGGCGGCAGCATGTCGGCGCGCACCGGCTCCCGTGTTTCGCCGGGAGCCATGATCAGGATCCAGTCCATGACGTTGCGCAACTGACGAACGTTGCCCGGCCAGTCATAGGCCTGGAGAGCGGCGACGGCGTCATCCCCCAGAGGCCTCGGGGCCAGCCCCGCCGCTTGGGCGGCGCGCTTCATGAAATAGGCGGCCAGAACCGGAATATCGTCCCGACGTTCCCGCAAAGCCGGAACCCGGATGGGAACGACGTTCAGGCGATAGAACAGATCCTCGCGAAACCGGCCGGCAGCGATCTCGGCCTGAAGATCCCGGTTGGTGGTCGCAATGACCCGGACGTCCACCTCCACCCGGGTCCCTCCCCCTACCCGCTCGAAGGTCTGCTCCTGAAGAACCCGGACGATCTTGCCCTGGGTGGCAAGGGGCATGTCCGCCACTTCGTCCAGCAACAGGGTTCCACCGTGTGCCTGTTCGAAGGTCCCAATCTTGCGCGGGGCGTCTGGCCCCTCACCGGCTCCAGGCTCGATCCCGAACAGCTCCGCCTCCATGCGATCCGGGTGCATCGCGGCGCAGTTGACCACCACGAACGGCCCGGCCGCGCGGCGGGAACGGGCGTGGATGATCCGCGCCACCACTTCCTTGCCGGCTCCGGCGGGCCCGGTAATCAGGACCCGCGACCCGGTCGGAGCCACCTTCTCGACGGCCTGGCGGACGTGGTTGATGATGGTGGCCGAGCCGATCATCTCCGTCTGGTGGCCGGCCCGCAGACGCAGCTCCTCGTTCTCCCGCATCAGTCGGGCGGCCTGGATGGCCCTTTCCACCAGAAGAATCAGACGGTCGGTCTTGAAAGGCTTTTCGATGAAGTCGTAAGCCCCCTTCTGGATGGCGGAGACTGCCGTTTCGATATTGCCGTGACCACTGATCATCACTACCGGCACCAACGGGTGATCCCGCTTGATGACCTCCAGCACCTGAAGGCCATCCAGCCGGCTGCCCTGCAACCAGATATCCTGAATGACCAGGCTAGGCCGTCGCTGCTGGATGGCGCGCAGGGCGGCATCGGCGTCACCGGCCTGGCGTGTCTTGTAACCCTCGTCCTCCAGGATGCCGGCAATCAGCATTCGGATATCGGCTTCGTCGTCTACGATCAGGATATCATGAGCCATGTATCGCAC
>JBKACM010000191.1:0-2996 GCA_046269335.1 Alphaproteobacteria bacterium
GCAAGCCAAGGGGCCGGACGGCCCCGCCGGCGATTGAGGGCGTTGATCGGTCACGATCAACGCGGATTGGTATGACATCAACTTTACAGGAACAACATAGCCCCGTCCCGTGAGGCCTCGGCGAGGAAGGTCACCACCCCACCGGGAAGCACCGGAACGTTCTCCCGCAGCGACGCAAGCGAAAGGCCCAGCGCCCGCAGGCCCATCTCGCAGACCATGATCCTGGCACCCATGGTGATGCAGGCGGAGAGCAGTTCCTCGAACGTGGCTACCCCCCTGGTCTGAAATTCCCGGTCCAGGGCCAGGGCGTCCAGACTACCATCCTGCGTCCGCAACCCGGCCCAGCCGGGAAGACCGTCCGGGCTGGCCTTCAGCAGCGACCGTGCCGCCCACATGGTAAAGAACAGCGTCACCGGCCGATTGGTGGCCAGGGCGGCCGCGGCCATCACCAGCGCGTAGTGAATCCTGTCGAAATCCCCGGAAAACACGACGATCGACAGCCTGTCCGGCGAGGTATCGACCTGGTCGGCGGTGTCAGAGGGAACACTCACGGGCGGTGCTTCCATGGCGGGACAGGTCAAGGATCGTGGGCGCGGAGCCGCAAAGGGGGCAGCCCGGATCTGGCCGCAGCCTCACCTTGCGGAAAACCGTGGACAGGGCATCATAGATGAGCAGGAAGCCGGACAGAGTTTCGCCGATGCCCAGAATCTCCTTCAACATTTCGGTCGCCTGGAGCGTCCCCAGAGTGCCGGCGATGGCCCCCAGGACGCCGGCCTCGGCACAGCCTGGTATCTGCCCCGGTGGCGGTGGCTCGCGGAACATGCAGCGGTAGCAGGGGCCACCGGCGTGGGGCTTGTACGTGGCGAGCTGGCCGTCAAAACGCAAAATCGCCGCCGACACCAGGGTCTTGCGGGCAAAAAAGCAGGCGTCGTTGATCAGAAACCGCGTGGCGAAATTGTCCGAACCGTCGGCGATGATGTCGTAGTCGGCCATCAACTCCAGAACGTTTTCCGGGCCAAGCCGCACCGCATGCGGCACCAGGCGGACCCCCGGGTTGAGGTCCAGCGCCGCCGTCACCGCGCTCTCCACCTTTGGTCGGCCAAGACGGGAGGTGGCGTGAATCACCTGACGTTGCAGATTGGAAAGCTCCACCACATCGTCATCCACCACACCGATGGTGCCGACACCGGCCGCCACGAGGTACAGGATCAGTGGCGAACCCAGACCGCCGGCCCCCACCACCAGCACGCGGGCTCCCAACAGCCGCGCCTGCCCGACGCCACCCACCTCGGGCAGGAGAATATGCCGGGCGTAGCGATGAACCTGTTCCTCGCTGAACTCCACCAGCAGGTTTTCCGCCATCACTCGAACAGTGCCGTCGACAGGTAGCGCTCGGCAAAGCTGGGCAGGATGACGACGATGGTCTTGCCGGCCATCTCCGGCCGCTGTCCGACCTCGATGGCAGCGGCGATGGCGGCCCCGGAGGAGATGCCCACCGGCAATCCCTCCAGCTTCGCCGCCCTGCGGGCCGTGGCGAAGGCGGTCTCGTTGCCGATCTGCAAAATCTCGTCAATCATGTCGCGATTGAGGACGGAGGGCACGAACCCGGCTCCGATACCCTGGATCTTGTGAGCCCCGGGAGCCCCGCCCGACAGCACCGGGCTGTCCTCCGGCTCCACCGCGATCATGCGGACACCAGGCTTGCGCGCCTTCAGGACCTCCCCAACTCCCGTCAACGTACCGCCGGTACCCACCCCGGACACCACCACATCCACTTTGCCATCGGTGTCTCGCCAGATTTCCTCCGCCGTCGTCCGCCGGTGCGCCGCCGGATTGGCGGGGTTCTCGAACTGCTGGAGCATGACCGCGTTGGGAGTGGAGTCCCGCAACTCCTCGGCCCGGCGTACCGCCCCGGTCATGCCCTTGGATGCCGGGGTCAGGTCGATCTCGGCCCCCAGAAGCTGCAACATCTTGCGCCGCTCCAGCGACATGCTCTCGGGCATGGTCAGAATCAGGCGATACCCACGCGCGGCGCACACGAACGCCAGGGCAATACCGGTGTTGCCGGAGGTAGGCTCGATCAGCACCGTGCCCGGCCCGACAATCCCCGCCTGCTCCGCCGCTTCGATCATCGACAGGCCGATGCGATCCTTGACGGAACCAAGGGGATTGAAGAACTCGCACTTGCCAAGAATGTCCGCCACGCAGCCGGATTCTTCGGCGAGACGCCTGATGCGCACCAGGGGCGTGGCACCGATGGTTTCGGCGATGGAATCGTAGATCCGCCCTCGAAACTCAGGAGACGTTCCCGTACCGGACGGATTTGCGGAATGGGTCATGGATCTACCTCGGTCATGCGGGATAACGAAGAGGGTGCCGAGGTTACGCCGGAGAAGGGCCGCCTGGCAACATGCGAAGTGCGCACGCACAGGGCATGTGTGGACGACCGCAGGACCCCCAACAGCCTGCACCACCACCACCACCAATCAGATATTGAAATCCAGCTTTCTCCCAACCTCGCTGGTCAAACCGGATTTGTGCGCCCGCAGGCACAGATCATCGACGGAAATGGCGTCAAGCCGGCGCATGACCTCCTCCTGCAAGTCCCCCCACATCGGGCGGATGACATGCTTGCCGAGATCGGAGGCCGGAACATCGGTGAAGATGTCCTCGCTTATCTCCGTGGCCCGCACGACGCGGACGATGTCCCCCACGGAAATCCGCCGCCGCTCCCGCGCCAGACGGTAGCCGCCCCGCGGCCCCCGCACACCGACCAGGATTTCACTGCGCACCAGGTACTGCAACGTCTGCTCCAGATAACGTCTTGGAATGTTCTGCCGGCGGGTTATCTCGCGGCTCTGCACCGGCTCCCCACCCGCGTGATAGGCGATGTCCAGCACCGCCTCGATGGCGAACAGCAACTTCTTGGACGGTCTCAGCATCGTTCTCTCCCCCGTCGTACCCTCCGGTTCGAACCGGCTTATTCCGGTGTCTCC
>JBKACM010000191.1:3006-4765 GCA_046269335.1 Alphaproteobacteria bacterium
AACATCATGTAACCCGCCGCGACCACGGCCAGGATGGCGATTAGCCGTCCAATCGTCCCCGGCAGGTCGGCGGCAGTACCTCCTGCAAACTCCAGCGCACCCGCATTACCGCCGCCACGACCAGTTGCGCGATCCGCATGCCGCGCGAGACGGTGAAGGCTTCCGCCCCATGATTGATCAGTAGCACGCCAACTTCGCCCCGATAGTCGGCATCGATGGTACCCGGGCTGTTCAGCACCGTGACTCCGTGCCGGAGCGCGAGGCCGGAACGCGGCCTGACCTGGGCTTCGAACCCCGGCGGCACGGCAATGGCGATGCCGGTGGGCACCAGACGGAATTGCCCGGGCTCCAGCACGACCTCTTCCGAAACCGCCGCCAGCAGATCCACGCCGGCCGCCTCTCCCGTGGCCTGGGCGGGCAGGGCCAGATCCAGGGCGTGCGGGAATCTCCGCACGGGAATCGCCATCTCCGACATCACGCCCCTTCCGCAGCGGTCGAAAAACGATCGGCGATGCGCAGAGCCAGCCGCTCGGCCACGGCGACCTTGCTCATGGGGGGCCAGCTCTCGACACCGTCCCCGGTTACAAGATGCACCTGGTTGTCCTCGCCGCCAAAGGTCCCGGTCGCGGCGGACACGTCATTGGCAACGATCCAGTCGCACCCTTTGGACTCACGCTTGGTGGCGGCATTGGCCAGCAGAGATTCGGTCTCGGCGGCAAAGCCGACCACCAGGGCCGGCCGACGCGGCCCGGACGCGGCCAGAGTCTTGAGGATATCGGGATTGAGGGTCAGAACCAGCGGCGGCGGGGCCTGTCCCGGTACCTTTTTCAGCTTGTGCCCGCTCAGGCTGGCCACCCGCCAGTCGGCAACCGCCGCCGCGCACACCGCGATGTCGGCCGGAAGCGCCCGCAGGCAGGCGTCGCGCATCTCTTCCGCCGTCTCGACGGAGATGACCTCGACCCCGGGCGGATCGTCAAGGGCCGTCGGACCGCTGACCAGGGTCACCCGCGCGCCCAGGCGGGCCAGGGCCGTGGCAATGGCGTGCCCCTGCCGTCCCGAGGAGCGATTGCCGATATAGCGCACCGGGTCGATCGGCTCATGGGTCGGACCGCTGGTCACCAGGGCATGGCACCCCGCCAGCGGTTTCGTCTCCGGGTTCCGCAGCAGACACCGTTCGATGGCGGCCAGAAGGTCCGTCACCTCCGCCATGCGACCTTCCCCCGTCTCGCCACAGGCCAGCGCTCCGGCCCCGGGGCCGACCCGGAGTATCCCCCGCCGCTCCAGCGTCGCCAGATTGGCCTGGGTGGCCGGATGGCTCCACATGCGGGTATTCATGGCCGGGGCCACCAGAACCGGCTTGTCGGTCGCGAGCAGCACGGTACTCGCCAGATCATTCGCCAGCCCCGCCGCCATGCGGGCCAGGAGATCCGCCGTCGCCGGAGCCACCACCACCAGATCGGCCTCCCGCGAGAGGCGGATGTGGCCCATCTCCGTCTCGTCCTTGAGGGAAAAGAGGTCCTGATACACCGGCTGTCCACTGAGGGCGGCAACCGAAAGCGGCGTCACGAAGCGCGCGCCGGCCTCGGTCAATACACAACGCACCTGGCAATCACGTTCCTTAAGACGACGGATTAGATCCAGGCTCTTGTAGGCGGCGATCCCGCCGGAAATGATCAAAAGAAAGCTTTTCAAATGTATAAACAAAATCTTGTCCATGAAAATTTTCGAATTGCTTTCTAAGACCACAGTGAACGCCAGG
>JBKACM010000192.1:0-4743 GCA_046269335.1 Alphaproteobacteria bacterium
TCGGCTATTGGCGCACGGTTCCGGTGCCGCCGCCAGCCTCCAGGATGCCCATCTCTATCAGCGCGATCAACAGCGTTCCCCTTTCCTCGCCCGAGGCGCAGTAGCGATCGGGAAGGGTCCCAATCCATCGGCTCAACATCGGGATATCAGAGTCATGACCGTGCTCGTCACCGGCGCTGCCGGCTTTATCGGTTTCCATACCAGCCGGCTTTTGCTTGAGCGTGGGGAGACCGTCATCGGGGTGGATGAAATCAACGACTACTATGACCCGACCCTCAAGCACGCACGTCTGACTGCGGAGAAGTTGGCCGACCTGAATCTGATGCTGCTTTGCCATACTCGGTGCCCCAATCCCTGCCCTGGCGGTCCGGAGGAACGCCCCGGTCACGATGGTCTCAGGCCGGCGCGCGGAAGAACTATGACTCGTCCCGCGAGGCTTCGCCAGCCCCAGATGATCGTGAGTTGGACAGCTCGGACCAATTGTCGAAAATCCGGGAGGATTCCTGTTTCTTCCTGGTATCACGGGGTGCTACCGTCGATGAACCGGTGGGTTCGCAGGGTGGGAGAGCGGTGATGGCGAAGTTCTTCAATGTCGATGAGGTCGATGCCAAGCTGGAGCGCGAGTTCGTCGAGGAGGTCACCGACAGCATGGCGACTCTTGAAGTCATGCTGGGCAATCTCCGCTCCAACGCCGTTTCGGTTGCCGATTCCCTGGCCACTCTGAAAATGATGTCCCACAATCTGATGATGCAATCGCGTCTGGCCGGCATGCCGATGATGCAGATCGTCACCAGCAAGATGGCCGACTACGTCCTCGGCCTGCACGATATCGGTCCGCAGCAGGTTGACGACATCCAGTCCTTTGCCGACAAGATCAGCGCCATCGTTGCCGGCGACCTGACCGAGGCCGAGCTGGACGGGGGGGCCAAGCTGGTGCGGGAACTCCCCGCGAAGAGGCTCCTGGACGTCGATTTCGAGGTGGTGATCCCCAAGAACGTGGAGGTTCTGGCGGTGCTGCCGGAGCGGTCCCTCGGCCACATCGTCGAGAGAGAACTGGCGGCTTGCGGCCTACGCTCGACCACCATCCGCAATCCGTTCGAAGCGCTCGAAGCCGTGGTACGGATCAAACCCGACCTCATCATTGCCGCCATGGAACTTGGCAGCCTCAACGGCGTGGATCTTGCCTGCGCGTTCGTGTCGATGCCCAAGACGCGGATGATCCCGTTCGCCCTGTTCACCAGCTACAAGTTCGGCCACCCGGCGTTGAGCGCGCTGCCGGTTCGGGCTGCCATACTTCACAAGGGGCCGTCCTTCGGCAGCGACCTGGCGGAGGCGCTGGCCCGTTTCGGGATCACCTGAGAACCTGAGGAGGCGTTGGAAATGGCAGCCTACGAGGATCCGGGCTGCGCCTACTGTCCGGACGGCGTGCGCGCCTGCCGGGTGGGTGAACAGGAAAGGCGTGGCCCCGGGTTTTGTCCGTCGAAGGTCAACGGCACCGCCGTCCGCGAGAGCCTGGACCGGTACCAGGACGATTTCACCAGGCGGGTCATCCAGGAATCCACCGTCGCCAATCTGGAGGGTTACACGACCTATACGCGGGTGGAGGGTATCTGCGCGTTTGCCAAACGGATGAATTTCACGAAAATCGGCATCGCCTCCTGTATCAGCTTTCTCGATTCGGCGCGGACCCTGTCGGAAATTCTGGAAAGCCACGGGTTCAAGGTCGCCTCCGCCTGCTGCCGCAACGGCGGGATCGACGGAGAGGCGCTCGGGATTTCCAAGGTGCGCAAGACCCCGTCGGGGACTCCTGAGACCGTCTGCAATCCGATCGGTCAGGCGGAGCTTCTCAATCAGGCCGGGTGCGAGCTGAACGTGATCCTGGGACTGTGCGTCGGCCACGACAGCCTGTTCGCCAGGGCTTCCCAAGGGCTGACGACGACGTTGGTGGTCAAGGACCGGATTCTCGCCCACAACCCCATCGGGGCCCTGACCTATGCCGACACGCTGTATCAACGGGTATGGGGTCCGGAGCGGCCACAGAAACCGACCCGCAAGCCCAGGGTAATCGGGTGAAAGTGAAAATGGAATCGTGACGCCAGGGTAAAACGTGAACAAATGGCACATTGAGCGCCTGCTCGCCCATGCGCGCGCAAGCCGCGCTCTACTTGACATCAATCGCTGCACCATGGAGGAGGGGCTCCAGGCTCACGCGCCGGGCTTCCGGAACGGCAAAGATTCGATTTTTCGGCGCAATGGGACTATGATCCGGCCCGTGCTCTTCGCTGCCGGGGGCCATGAGAATATGGGCAGGATGCTCCGGAAAGTGGGGGGTCATGGGTCTCCGCAACCTCTTCGTTACCGCGCTTTTCGTGGGAATGTTCTTCCCGCCGGCCAGCGCGGCGGAACCTGAGACTCCCCCCTCGCCCCGGGAAGCTCCATCCCGGAACGCTTCGGTGCCGCTTGCCTCCCACCAGGCGGTTTATGTTCTTTCCCTGGCCTCGGTCCGCAGTGGCAGCGGCATCCTGGGGGTCAGCGGCCGCATGACCTACAGGTTCGCCGACACCTGCGACGGTTGGGCCATTGAAAGCCACAGCACGATGGATATCAGCGAGGATCAGGGAGAGTCGCTGGCTACCGGCTGGGATTTCACGGCCTGGGAGTCCTATGATGGCCTGCGGTACCGTTTTCATGTTCGCACCACCCAGGACGGTTCCGTTGCCGAGTCCATCGACGGCAGCGCGCGTCTGGAGAACGAAGGCGGAAAAGGAGAGGCATCGTTCGTGGCTCCCCACGTCGCCGTGGTGCCCCTGCCTCCGGGCACGATGTTCCCCACCCGCCATACCCGGGCTCTGATAAGCAGCGCCGCGTCAGGAGAGAAATTTCTGAGCCATCACGTCTTCGATGGCTCCGTCCTAGGCCCTCCGTTTCTCATCAGTGCCATCCTGGGGGCCACGTTGCCGCCATCGGCTCCGACCGAAATGGACAATCCGCTCCTGACGTCAAGACCGTCCTGGCGGATGGGGTTGGCCTATTTCAAGACCGATGACGATGGGGAGGCGGACCCGACCCCCTATCATGAGATGCGTGTGCGTTACCACGACAACGCCGTTGCCGAAAGGGTGTTTCAGGACTACGGCCCGTTCCGCCTGGAAGCCAGGCTCAAGGAATTGCAGGTACTCCCCCGCCCGGACTGCTGATCCAGGGGGGGAGTCATACGGCAAGGTTTGTCACGATGACGCATTTTCCAATCGGTTGCCCTTCTCCGGTCCATGTCATCGGTGGGGGTTTGGCCGGGGCCGAGGCCGGTTGGCAACTCGCCACCGCCGGGGTGCCCGTAATCCTGCACGAAATGCGACCGGACGTCACTTCCGCCGCCCATGCCACCGGGACGCTGGCGGAACTGGTTTGCTCCAATTCCTTCCGCTCCGACGACCGCGATATCAGCGCCATCGGCCTGTTGCACGAGGAGATGCGCCGTTGCGGCTCGCTGATTCTGGCAACGGCTGACGCCCACAAGGTGCCGGCGGGGGGAGCGCTGGCGGTAGATCGGGAGGCCTTCGCCAACGCCGTACAATCGGCCCTGGAGACCCATCCCCTGGTGCGGATCCTCCGGGAGGAGATACGGGAGTTGTCGTCCCCGGACTGGGATTCGGTAATCGTGGCCACCGGCCCCCTGACCTCTCCGGCTCTGTCCGAAGCGATACGGAGGCTGACCGGTCAGGAGAACTTGTCCTTTTTCGACGCCATCGCCCCGATCGTGTACCGGGATTCCATCGATTTCGACAAGGCGTGGTTCCAGTCCCGCTATGACAAACCAGGGCCGGGGGGAGATGGCCGCGACTACATCAACTGTCCCTTCCGTCGCGATCCGTATTACGACTTCATCGACGCCCTGCTCGCGGCCGAGAAAACGGTCTTCCGCGACTGGGAGAAGAACACCCCCTATTTCGAAGGCTGCCTTCCCATCGAGGTGATGGCCGAGAGGGGGCGGGAGACTCTGGCCTTCGGTCCCATGAAACCGGTGGGGCTGACCGACCCCAGACACCCCGAGACCCGACCCTTCGCCGTGGTGCAGCTTCGCCAGGACAACGCCCTGGGAACCCTCTACAACATGGTGGGTTTCCAGACCAAGCTTCGCCATGACGAACAGATCCGTCTGTTCCGCACCATTCCAGGACTGGAGCGGGCCGAGTTCGCCCGTCTTGGCGGCATCCACCGTAATACCTTTCTCAACAGCCCGAGGGTGCTGGATCCGCTCCTGCGCCTCAGGGCCGACCCTAGGCTGCGCTTCGCAGGTCAGATCACCGGCTGCGAAGGCTACGTGGAAAGCGCCAGCATTGGCCTCCTGGCCGGTCGATTCGCCGCCGCCGAGCGGCTCGGGCACGCCATCATCCCCCCGCCTGCCGCCACGGCCCTGGGTGCCCTGCTCGCCCACATCACCGGGGGTGCCGCGGCGGAGAGTTTCCAGCCCATGAACATCAACTTCGGTCTGTTTTCGCCCCCCCCACCGGCCCCGGAAACTACCCCAGGGCACCGTCGTAAACTCAAGGGACGGGACCGAAAGCTCTCCTACACCTGCCGGGCCCTGGCGGAGCTGGGCCAGTGGCTCGACCAGATACGGAACGAAACGGAACGGAGGATCATCCCGGGGTAATCGGGTTCACCCAATTATACCAATCCGCGTTGATCGTGACCGATCAACGCCCTCAATCGCCGGCGGGGCCGTCCGGCCCCTTGGCTTGC
>JBKACM010000193.1:0-4737 GCA_046269335.1 Alphaproteobacteria bacterium
CCAGACCGTGATGAGTCAAGCTCATCTCGGTCTGGTATTACATAATATTGGGGAATCTCAACGATATGGCTGCCGTCGGCCAGCTTTCACCTCAGCCCTGGATGACCGCGACGGCAACGCGCGCGGTGATGGAGGCCCTGCATGTCGAGGGGCGGGAGGCGCGGTTCGTCGGTGGCTGCGTTCGCGACGGGATTTTGAAACGGCCGGTGACCGACGTTGACATCGCCACTCCGCTGCCACCGGAGGAAGGAGTGGAACGGCTGTCACGGGCCGGGATCAAGGTGATCCCCACCGGGATCACCCACGGCACCGTGACCGCCGTGGTGGACGGAACCTCGTTTGAAATCACCACCCTGCGCAAGGACGTGGCCTGTGATGGACGACATGCCCAGGTCGCCTTCACCGATGACTGGCGGCAGGACGCGGCACGGCGGGATTTTACCATCAATGCCATGTCGGCCGGGATCGACGGAACCATCCACGACTATTTCAACGGCCTGCGCGATCTGGGGGAGGGAAAGGTCCGTTTCGTCGGCAATCCCAAGGACCGCATCGGCGAGGATGTGTTACGGTTGTTGCGTTTTTTCCGGTTCTTTGCCTGGTACGGCAAGCCACCGGCCGACGCCGCGGCCCTGACCGCCTGTCGTCTTCTGGCTCCCGAACTTGCGAGCCTGTCGGGAGAACGGGTGCGCAACGAACTGCTGAAGATCCTGATGTCCCCGGACCCGGCCTCAGTATTCCTGTTGATGCGGGGCGAACGGGTGCTGGAACGAGTGCTGCCGGAAGCCTTCGATTTCGGCCGCTTGCGGGTGCTCTCCTGGCTGGAGACGCGCGGCATCCGGGAACCCGACGTGGAACCCGACGTCCTGCGCAGGCTGGCCGCGGCGATCCGTACCGACGAAGCCGGGGTCCTGGCCATGTCTTCCCGACTCAAGTTGTCCAACCGACAGACAATGCGACTGGCCGGGTTAGTGGCCTGTCCGACGGAGTTCTCTCCTGACCCGGACATGGAGCAGAGAGCTTGCCGCCGGGCCCTGTACCATCTGGGGGTGGAGCGGATGCGGGACTTGATCCTGATTGCCTGGGCAGAGCAGAAAGCGACCGCCCCGACAAGCCAGCCGTCGAAAACCGAGGGCTGGCTGAAGCTGCTGACGGCGGCACGCACGTGGACGCCGCCGGAGTTTCCGATCCGGGGAAGGGACCTGCTGGCGGCAGGCGTCGTCCCGGCTGGCCCCGCGCTGGGTCGGTGTCTCAAGGATCTGAAGCAGTGGTGGGAGGAGGGCGACTACCAAGCCGGCCGTGAGGAGATTCTGGCCCAGGCGCGCAGAACAGCCGGGTAACCGCCCCCTTACGGCACCTGAGCGAAACCCGGCCCGCACGAAGTCAAAACTTCGTGCGGATGGCAGGAGTCACCGGACAACCGGCGTCACGTCGCGGTATGCGTCGACAGGAAGGCGTGGGCCTCCTCCCGGGACTCGAACACATGCGGTGCCATGTTACGATTCCGCAGCTCCTCGCCAAGCTTGCGACGCATGAACGCACTGGTCGTGTAGCGGGTGATGGTCGTGTAGTGATACTCCTGGAGGAACTGGATCATTTCCGCATAGTGATCAATGAGGTCATCGTTGATGCGGAAGGAGTCATAGTTGACCACCACGCCGACCTTGTGGCCCACCACCTCGCACCGCCGGACCAGAACGCTGCGCAGATTGTCGATATCGTTGCGGGTCCGCAGGTGCAGGCCCTCGAAATTGAGGAACATGATGTTGGTTTCACGGTCGTAGGAGACGCGCTCGTCCAGATCCAGATTGAACAAGGACTTCTCCAGACCCATGGGCTCGGGACGGAAAATGCGCAGATCCATCATCTGGGGATCGCGCACCGTCGGCTCGAAATCCATGTGCGCCAGGATGTCCCGCTCGATATCGATGCCCGGCGCGATCTCGATCAGGCTCAGGCCCCGCTTGCCGCGGCGGAAGACGCAACGCTCGGTGACGTAGAACACCGGCTGGCCCCGCTCCTGCGCATAGTCACCGGAGAACGTGACCTGCTGGACCGCCTTGACGAACTTCCGGTTTTTGCCTTCCTTGAGGATCCGCAGCGCGCCGTCCTCTACTGCCACCTCCAGGCCACCCGCGGTAAAAGTACCGGCGAACACCACCGTCCGCGCGTTCTGGCTGATGTTGATGAAACCGCCACAGCCGATGATCCTGGTTCCGAACCGCGAGACGTTGACGTTCCCCACCTCGTCCACCTCGGCCATGCCGAGACACGTCATATCCAGGCCGCCGCCGTCATAGAAGTCGAACATCTGGTTCTGGTCGATGACGGCATCGGCGTTCACCGACGCGCCGAAATCGGCCCCGCCGGCCGGAGCCCCACCGATCGAGCCGGCCTCGGTCGTCAGGGTGATGAAGTCCAGAATGCGCTCTTCCGCCGCCACCGCCGCCACGCCGTCCGGCACCCCCACGCCCAGATTGACGATACCGTTCGGCGGCAATTCGAACGCCGCCCGGCGGGCGATCACCTTGCGCTCGTCCAGCTCCATGGGCTTCATGGTATCCAGGGGGATACGAATCTCCCCGGAATGAGCCGGATTGTACTGGGTCGCATAACTCTGCATGTGGTTCTCGGGCTGTGCCACCACCACGCAATCCACCAGAATCCCCGGAATATGGACCTGGCGCGGATGCAACGACCCCCGCGCGGCCAGCCGCTCGACCTGGGCCAGAACGATTCCGTTGGAGTTCTTCGCCGCCATGGCCATGGACAGACAGTCCAGGGTCAGGGATTCCTTTTCCATGGTGATATTGCCCATGGGGTCGGCGGTGGTGCCGCGGATGATGGCGACGTTGACCGGGCGGACCCGGTAGAACAGCCACTCCTCGCCGTCCACCTCGACGAGCTGGACGATCCCCTTCTTGCCCCGCTTGTTGACCTTGCCGGCCTCCAGCCTGGGATCGACGAAGGTGTGCAGACCGATCTTGGTGAAGGTTCCGGGCTTGCCGGCCGCCTGGTCCCGGTAGAGATGGGTGATCACCCCCTGCGGCAGGTTGTAGCCGGAAATCTTCTCCTCCATCGCCAACTTGACGATCTTGGGAACCCGACCCCAGTTGCCGCCGATGTACCGGCGCAGCATCCCCTCGTGGCCGAGACGGTTCAGCCCCTTCTCCTTGCTGTCCGCCTGCCCGGCGGCAGCCACTACCGTAAGATCCCGAGGCTGACCCGTTTCGAGAAAGCGTTTTTCGATGGCGATCAGAATTTCTTCGGCTATTCCGCTCTGGACAAATCCCGTGTTGCAGATGGTATCCCCATCGCGCACCAGAGCCGCCGCTTCTTCCGCAGTTACGACCTTGCTTCTTATCGGCATTCCCGACCTCCCCATCGTGGTGCTCCGGCACCCTCCGGGACGGAAGCCCGCCTCCCACGGTTCCTGCCCTCGGATAACGACCCGCCGCACAGCCGGCAGAGTACCCTGTTTGCCCCCTATATTCCAAAAACAAAATTTACGTAGAAGGCGGAAGCGAAGCGCCTTCCCAAACCGGATGGTGAGAAAAGCGGCTCAGGCTCGACAGCAGTCCACGATTGTCCCATCGGGGTTGCCGGTCCTCGATCATCACCTCGTGGCCGGAAGTTGGGGAGCCTGTACCGAGTTGTACCAGCATCCAGCGGGGGATGAGTTCGTTGCGCAGGTCATCGGCCAGAACCGAGGCCAGGTGTTCCAGCGAGGACCAGGGCGTCGTCCCGACCACCTCCAGGTAACCGACCAGGGATTCCGGGCTCAGGATCCACCGGTCGGGAACATACCGGAGCCGGAAGAAAGCCCCGGACCAGGGGGGTGACGGAGGAAGAAGGCCCCGTCTGATCACGCCGCTCAGCGTCACCGCGTAATCGCGGCTCCGGTCCGGGTTGGCGGAAACGACAAGAAGACAACGGCGGGCCGAGGAAGCCACGCCCGACGGGAACGAACCCTCCGTATCTTCCGGGAAATCAGTAGATGACAACGGTGGACTCGCCGGTGGTGGTGGTCGTCGTCCGCTCGCCACCCGGTGCCTGGTAGATGAAACCGTAGGCGGGGTAGACGCTGCCGTAGGTGCCGTTCCGGTTCATGAGCCGGACCTGGGTCCAGTCGTTGTTGGGAGACACGTCGATGACCGGCTGGCGTTCGTGGACAACGCCGCGCGTGTCCCCTTCGTGTCCCCAGTTGGCATGGGTAAGCAGAACGGACCTGGCATCGGACACATCGGCGACGACGGCGACGTGCCCCCGCTTCAGCCGGTTGGTACGACGGAACACCAGTACCGAACCAACCTTGGGCCGGTACCCGCGCGAATAACGCTGTTCCGCCTGTTCCCACCAAGTCCAGGCATCACCCCGCAGGTCCACTCCCGAAACGGCGCGGGCGAAGGGTACGCACTGCAAAAATCCGCTGGTATCCGGATACGGCTTCAACGGCGAGGGCGGCAGCAGCACCACCGGCTTCGGCCCCTGGGGACGGGGCGCGATCGGCTGTGAGGCACACGCGGCAAGAACCCCCCCCAGAAAGACGGCGAACAAAGGCCTCATGACCCTCCCCCAGAAACGGCCATTCCAGATTCAATCACGGTCCTCGGAAGGAAATCAATGCCGATGCGTTTGCGCATCGGTACCCCCCTGCGGCTTTCACCCTCAAGAGGCACATTCTTAATTTCTTCAACGATCTTAGCAGTCATGGCCTTAACATTGGCCATCTGCGGC
>JBKACM010000194.1:0-4699 GCA_046269335.1 Alphaproteobacteria bacterium
CGTGAAGCCCGCGCGGCGCTTGAGCGTGCCGTCTGTGCATATTTTGACCATGGGTCAAAATATCTGCACGGCGGTATCCTGTTGTTCCTGTTTTACCCCAACTTAACGTACTATTCCTATTTTCACCCGAGTGCCCAGGCCCCCTCCCCTATCCCGCTCCACCGAACGGACTTGAGGCGATCGCCTGCCCGGCCAGGGCAACAATCCCCTCGACATCGAATGTCATCGACGTGTCCCGCCCCAGGTCCTGACAGATCATTCGTCCATAGCGCTGGCCGTTCTGCTTGGTCAGCAGCCAATAACAGATGTTGGGCGTGTCGGCCGGTACCACCTCGATCAAGGTACTGCCCGGTGCCGCGAACAGCATGTTGGTGTTGCCGGCTCCGTGGGGAGCGACCACCACGTCCGCCTCGGCGAAAAGCCCGGCCTGATCGGCCATCGACCGCCCGGAGAGGGTCACGCATTCGAACCCGAGCGGCAGGAGCCGCTCCAGCACCTGGGCCTCGTTCGCCACCCGCCTGCCCCTGGCGTCATTGCGGCTGATGTAGATCCGCCGATGCTGCCTGCGATCCTCCACCCGGAAAGCCTTGCGCAGCCGCTGGCTGAGGGTCCCTATCTGCTGGCGGCTGTACCCGCCCGGAGAATAGAAACTGGGAAAATACAGCGTGTCCACCTGCGCAGCGTGGCAGTTCAGGGAAACCACCGGGTTGGTGATGCCAAGTGCCTGCAAGGTTTCGGTCACGAAGGGCGGACGGGTGAGAAAGGGCAGGAGCAATGGCACGTCCCGAGGCCGGTTGAACAGTTCCAGCGCCCACAATCTCGACAACCCGTCGATCATCCAGTGGAAGTAGTTCCCGAAGGCGAACCGGGAGCACAGCAGGTAGCCTTCCCCGGAGCAGTGAAGATCGGCCTTGGCATCGTCGTAAAGCTTCACCCCCACCGACGTACCGTCGTGATCCAGGGCCTTCGTTTCCTTGAGGATATCGACCAGGGTCTGATTGGAGAAACGACAGCCATAAGTCTCGGCGACGGCCACGCCTGGTGCCACGAACACGTTGAAGGTATTGGCCGGATTGGGAGTGTGGGTAAACACGTCGACCCGCACCCGGTCAAAGCGGGCAAGGAAGGCCGCTTCCGCCGCCATCTCTCCGTCATCGACCTTGAATCCGAAGGGCCTGCCGTTGCCGATCCCGGCCACATCGGAAGAATCAAGAAAAAAGTCAGGCGGATCAATGCGTTCCCGGAACGGTGGCCGGACCACGTACCGGGTCCGGTCGGCATCCAGGAGCGAAAGGCGCGGCACGTCCCGGCAAAGCGCCTCCGACTTCACGAATTCATACGTTCTGACGACCATCGATTTCCATCCGATACCTTCCGCACAGGGTAGGACAGAGGATGCCATTGCGCATCGATTTTGTTAACCTTCCCGTGTTATTTCTGGCACCGGCAACATCGCGGGAGAAGGCTCTTCATGGGTTCGATCGTGGATATGATGCTTTCGGTCTTCATGTCGAAGAAAGCGGCGCGCAACCTGAAAGCCCTCGCCAAGGCCAGTTCGGGAGCCGGCGAAAAGAGCGGAAGGGGGGCCGTCACGTCCGGGAAGGAATCCGGCTCGGAACGGGAGAAAGCCATTCGCGACATGCAGGCTGGGGCCCAGCACATGATGACCCCGGAGCGGGCCGAACTGATCCGCCACGCCATGGAAATCCGCCGTGCCAAGCAGGCGATCTTCGTCGATCTCAACGACGAACAGAAGCAGAGGCTGGTCGCCCTGGCCCTCAAGAAGCTGATGCACGAGACTCCCAAGAAGGAGGGGTAACACCGGCCGGCCAGTGATCCCTTTTCAGCAGTGTCAAAGGCCGAGAATTGCTGGCGATACTCAAACTCGGCGAGATAACCCTTAGATGTTCCAACGCCACCGCGTCGCCCATCGGCATGAAGCGGACCAGGTCACCTTCCCTGGCCAGAGAATCAGCTACCGCGAAATTATGCCGGCTCTCGACTAGGTCTGGGGCAAGGTCCTGCGCATGGTGGATATGAAGCAGCCCGAAACCAAGCCATCCACCAACCAGATAGGCTGCTCCAAGATTGTTGTGGACGTCCGCGGAATCCGGATTCATGAAGGCAGCCTGCCTCAGAATATCTATGGCCGTAAGAAGCTTCCCATTCACCGTCATCGTCACTCCCTCTCGCAGAAGAGCGACACCAAGAGCGTGGTATGCATCCATATCCCCACTTCTGCACGCGCTCCACGCCGCGTGCACCGCGTCACCATTCCTGCCCATGCCGATCAACTCGATGGCCTGCCGTGTCGCCTCCGTCACGCTGTCAGGCAAGGAACGCCCCCTGAAGCGGGTGATCGGGATATCGAACCTCCCGCAACATTCCTTGCAGATCACTCGCGTATCGGCAGACGGTGCCGATTTTCTGGCAAGACCGGCGTAGCGGACATGGCTGCCGCAATGAGGACACTCCGCCTGGACGGACATCGAGTGGCTCTCATCCCTGGCGTCAAGATCCAGTATGAACGCCGGCCGGCGGATGGCGTAATTTATTACTTTGATTGAATCCAGAAAAAAGCCAAACTCCCCATCCGGTATCTTCGTCAGGTTTCTGTCCTGGCACCCTTGCCGCAGGAACTCGTCAGCATCTTCGATAAGACCTTCATTCACGGCCCGGTGATAAATTTCCGCACCTGGGTACACATTGAGTGAGTACAGATAGATGCAATTGTATGTGCGGTGCTTATACCACCACGTCATCGTTTCATTGATCGACTGGTAGTCCTCAGCGAAATCGCCGAAAATAAAATTGCCGACAATATCTATATTTGCACGATAAATAAGATCGATGGCCCTCTCTACATCTTCCACTCGTGTCTTTTTCTTCATGCTGTCGAGAACACGTTGCGACATGCTCTCCAGGCCCAAACTTATCTCATAGCAGCCCGCATCCCGCATCATCCGCAACAGATCTTCATCAATGACGTCGACCCGCAACTGACAACTCCAGGGGATATTGAATCTTTTGATGCGGGCGCAGAACTCCGTTATCCGTTGCCGCTTGACGGCGAATAGATCGTCGTAAATCGAAAGCATATTTACGTTGTAGCGATCAATTACGTAACGAATCTCCTCCATTGCGGAATCAAGGGCTCTCGTTCTGTATTTTGCAATTGAATGAAAACAAAACGTGCATGGAAACGGGCACGACCGTGAAAATATAATCGGGATTACCCTTGGGTTGTCATGATAGGAAAGAATGACACCAAATTCGTTTCGCTTCTGGTTGTCCAGGTAGACGTTGAGATTGAAACCATCGAAGTCTGGGTAAGGAATCGCTTCAAGATCCTTGGTTCCCCGACGCTCTGCCGAGCGCCGCAAAACGCCATCCGCGTCGCGGTAAACCAGTCCGGCAATATTGCCAACAGAGGCACCGTCAACGATGGCCTTTGCCAGTTCGACAACGGTTTCCTCTCCTTCGCCAACAACGCCGTAATGGGCATCAAGGGTCCTGATGATCCTCTCCGGGTCCGAGGAAATCGCACCGCCACCGACCACTTTGATGATTTGGGGATTATACTGAGCGGCCATGTCCAAAATATGCCGCATCGAATTCCAATCGCGGGAAAGCCCCCCGATACCAATGACCCCGACATCGTCATCGCGAATGACCGTAGCCATCATCGATGACAAACGGTCTTCCGAAAGGAGCGTAGAATCAATACATGTGACACGGTATCCGTGCGATTTCAGCGCAGAAGAAATATAGGCAAGACCAAGCGGAAAATACAACATCGTCTGTCTGGGCAGGATCAGCAGCCACGACTTCATGTCACTCATACATGCCCCCACTACACATTGCGACACTACCGTTATTCATCAAGTTATCGGCCAAGCCAAGCAACCACGGCACTGAAGTATCATCAATAATTGTCCGATTTGCAAGAAAACCGCACGTATCGACCAGGGCAATCGGGTGAACCCAATTGCCCTGGTTTGTTCGTGGTCCCTCATTCGCCGGGCGGGGCCGTCCGGCCCTTTGGCTTGCGCGCGAACGGTCGCGCGGGCGCTCATCGCCCCTTTTGTTCACGATTTTACCCTGTTTCACCCAGCTCTCTCAATTTTCACCCGATTGCCCTGACGTATCGACAAATGTGAAAACCAGCAGTCTGGCAGGGGAGCGCAGATGCATCACTTCATTGGCTCACCGGCATCAAGAGATACTGCCCTCCACCCTCTGTCCTCTGTCCTCTGTCCTCTGTCCTCCGTCCTCTGCCCCCTATCCCTCCATCGCCCGGCGGACCCGCTCGAACGCCGCTTCCAGAACCTGAGCCTCCGGCAAAGACTCCCGGTTGCGTACCCTCCGCTCCAGATCCCGGCACAGCGTGCCCATCTCCACCGCTCCCACCGAGAACGACCCCCCCGCCAGCCGATGCGCCGCCGAGGTCAACTCCTCCATTTCACCACTTGCCAGCCCCGATATCACCTCCCGGAGCAGGCCCGCCGCATCCTCCAGATAGTGATCGAACAGGCTTCGTATTTCCTCGTCCATCCCTTCCAGATCGGCAAAACGGCCGGGATCGAGAACCGGAAACGTTCCGGTTCCGGACTCCGCAGCCTCCGCCCCCGTCGCCCTGCCCCCCCCCTCCAGCCGCAATACCGCCGAATTGAGGTCCGAGACGCGAAAGGGCTTGGTC
>JBKACM010000195.1:0-4690 GCA_046269335.1 Alphaproteobacteria bacterium
CGCCGTGCAGATATTTTGACCCATGGTCAAAATATGCACAGACGGTACGCTCATGCGCCGCGCGGGCTTCACCCGTGCCTCAGCCACAGGATCATCACCACACCGGCACCGATCAGACAGGCGGTCACGTAGACACGCAGAGCCCGTCCGATGTCCTGCGCGTTCGCGTCCTGGCGGCCGTTGCCGATCCACTCCCCTTCCACCTGTTGTCCCGGATAACGGCGGGGTCCGGACAGGGCCAGTCCGAGGGCACCCGCCATGGCGGCTTCCGGCCAGCCGGAGTTCGGGGACCGGTGCTTTCCCGAATCTCGCCAGGTGGTGAGGAGGGCCCGCCAGGGGGCGGCCTGTGGTACGAAGAAGGCCGCGAAAGATAACAGCAGCGCCGCCAGCCGCGCCGGGACCAGATTCATGAGATCGTCGAGGCGGGCGGAGGCCCAGCCGAAGGCCAGATAGCGGGCGTTCCGGTAGCCGATCATGCTGTCGAGAGTATTGATCGTCTTGTAGGCAAGAAGGCCCGGCAGCCCGAGCACCAGGTACCAGAACGCCGGGGCCACCACGCCATCGCTGAAATTTTCGGCACAGCTCTCCACCGCGGCACGAGCCACGCCGGCTTCCTCCAGACTGTCCGGGTCACGGCCGCAGATGCGCGAGACGGCCAGTCTTCCTCCAGCCAGGCCGTTCTGCAACAGCCCCCTGGACACGGCCTCCACATGGTCGAACAGACTGCGTTGCGCCAGCAGGGTCGTTATCAGGAACAGCTCCAGCCCCCAGGCCCAGGAGGTCGCCGAGGCGAGCCGGTCTATTCCAAGGCCGAGCGCCGCCGCCGTTACCGGCAATAACACGGCTACGATCAGGCCCCGCATCCGCCGGTCCCGTTCCGATCGCTCTGGCCGGTTCAGCCGGGCTTCCAGGATCGTGATGCTACGCCCGACCACCACCACCGGATGGGGGACGTGCCGAAACAGCCACGGCATCTCTCCCACCAGGGCATCCAGCATCAGACCAAGCAGAAGAAGGAGGTGGGGGGAATGCATCGCGCCTTACGACGATGGTGAGGTGGGCTCCGGCGTCCCGCTGCGGGCGGTGTGGCGCTGCTTCATGACGAAGGCGCGAAAATCGGCGGACACCAATGCCTTGCTGAACAGCCAACCTTGGATGATGTCGCAGTTCAGGGTTTGCAGGAAGACAAGCTGTTCCCGGTTTTCCACGCCCTCCCCGACGACGGTGAGACCAAGACTGTGGGCCATGGTGATGATGGCGGTGACCAGGGCCTTGTCGTCTCTGTGGGAGGGAAGATCGGCAACGAAGGAGCGGTCGATTTTCAGAACGTCGAAAGGGAAATGCTTCAGGTAATGGAGCGAGGAATATCCGGTGCCGAAATCATCCAGGGAAAGATGCACGCCCAGGCTGCGCAACCTTTCCAGGGTATGGGCGGTCCCAGGCCTGTCCTCCATCAGGAGGCTCTCGGTTATCTCCAACTCCAGACAGTCCGGTGGCAGCCCGCTTTCGTCCAGGGCCCGGGCCACCACCTCCACCAGTCCGGCATCCCGGACCTGGCGGCTGGAGATGTTGACGGCGATGCGCAGATTGCCCAGCCCCTCCCGTTGCCAGGTGACGGCTTCCCGACAGGCCGCGTCCAGTACCCATTCTCCGATCGGAGTGATCAGGCCGGTGTCCTCGGCCACCGGAATGAAGCGATCCGGCATCATCAGGCCCAGATCCGGTGCCCGCCAGCGCAACAAGGCTTCCGCCCCCACCGTGCGTCCGCTGACCGGGTCCACCATCGGCTGGTAGCACAGGAAGAATTCATCCTGCTTCAGGGCTCTGGCCAGACGGCTCCTCATGGCAAGGCGGTCGTTCGACTGCTGGTTCAGGTGAGGGGTGAAGAAACGGTAACCGTTGCGCCCGGCCTCCTTGGCATTGTACATGGCGGCTTCGGCGTTCTGCATCAGGAACTGTGGCAACTCGCCGTCGGCGGGAAACAGGGTAAGACCGACGCTGACGGAAACCATGATTTCCTGATCCCCCAGCAGGAAGGGGGGCTGGAACGCCTCCAGAATCCGGTGGGCCGTGTTCTCGGCGTCGATCGCGGTGTTGGATTCGGCCAGGATGACCAGAAACTCGTCGGTCCCCAGTCGGGCTACGGTGTCCGTGGCGCGAACCGCGGCCAGAAGCCTCGTCGTCGCATCCATCAGAATCTGATCGCCGGAAGTACGGCCGAACGTATCGTTGACGGTCTTGAAATGATCCAGATCAACCAGGGCCAGGGCTCCGCCGCGGCTTTCCCGGTCGGCGCGGGCCAGTACCTGGGTCAGACGGTCCAGGGCCAGCAGGCGGTTCGGCAGGCCGGTAAGCTGGTCGTAGTTGGTCTGGCGCAGGAGTCTTTCCTCGCATTCCTTGCGAACCGTCAGATCTTCAGCCATGCCGATGAAATTGATAATCGTTCCGTCCGACGATCGAATGGGAGAAATCGTGATGTATTCCCAGTAATACTCCCCATTCTTTTTCCTGTTGTAGAGTTCTCCGCGCCACTGTACGCCGGAACGGATCGTTTTCCAAAGATCCCGATATGTTTCTTCGGAATTGTACCCGGACTTCAGTATGCGGGGCGACTTGTCCACGGTCTCGGCCAGGGTGTAGCCCGTGACTTCGGTGAAACGCGGATTGACGTATTCGACCAATCCCTGGTGGTCGGTGATGATGATGGTTGCGGAACTTTGCTTGACCACCTGGGACAGCTTGCGAAATTCCTCTTCCGCCAGACGTCGCTGGGTGATGTCCCGCAGAAACGCGGTGAAAAAGATCTCGCCACCGATCCGGTTGATGTTGATCGTCATTTCGACCGGAAACTCGCTGCCGTCGGCCCGCATCGCCGTCATCTCGATACGCTGACCGATGAGGGAGCCGAATCCGGTAGTGGCGACCCGGTTCAGGGACTGCCGATGTTTTTCCCGCAGCGATGGAGGGATGATCAGTTCGGCGACCTCTCTCCCCAGAACGTCGCCCGTCCGGTAACCGAAGATGCGCTCGGCGGAGGGATTGAACTTGGTCACCTTGCCGGTGACATCGACGGTGATGATGGCGTCCAGCGCGCCGTCGACCACGCTGCGCAACTTGGTCCGGACTCTCTCCAGATCCCGGATCTCGTTGCGGATGCGTCGGACCATGGGGAGAAACACGCCCAGGGAGGAGAACAGGAGGGCGGTCAGGGTCAACGCCAGCATCCCAAGAGCGAGATGGCGCAATTCCGCGATCCTGGTCTCGTTGTCCCGCCGGTACTGGCGGTTCAGGGCCTCCAGGCCCATCACCAGTTCCCCACCTCGCGTCTCGACCTCCACACCATAGCGTCCCGTGTCCTCCGGGTTGTCGTCGGTGGTCTGGGCAAGGGCGAGGGCCATGTTGATGAAACCATGCAGGTCACGGTCTATGAAAGCGGTCGGGCCGAAATACAGGTCGTGAACCCCGGGTGACATCCGGTTGCCCTTCCCCTCGCTTCCGGGGTAGACAAGGCTCTGATGCGCCTGCTCCAGAAGAACGATCGCTTCGCGGATGTCCCGTCTGGCCACGTCGCGGATCTCCCGGGACTGGCTTTCAAGGATCCTTCGCGCCCCGAGTTGGACCCGTTGCGTCAGCACGCGGCGCTGGCCCACGTTGGCGATGACCCCGCCCATATCGCTCTGCCGGGCGATCATGTGGTCAAGGATGAGGTAGGAGACCAGTGCGAGGACCGCCAACACTCCCAGGATCAGAACGAACCTCAGGGTCAGGACGCGGGCGATACGCACCTGCGGCGATTCCGAGTCGTTGTCGACCGGAGACACCCACCGAAGCCGGGACGCCTCGGGATCCTGCTGGAACCGGTCTGGCTCATCGGTGGGGGGGGTCACGTCAGCCGTTCCTCCCGTGAAGGGCGCGCGCTCCCCAAATCCACCGCAATGCCACTCATGAGGATCGAACGAGCATGGACAACGACAAGGAAGCACCTCTTCGATTTTCAGGAAACCGGCAGTTTTTTCCTGACGTTATGGGGTATCGTAACCATGTGGGGCATCGTGTGAGCAAGGAACTTTTTTTTCATCCGGTGATACTTCAGCTTATCACCCCATGACTTTTTTTCATCTGCCGATGAAGTTTGTTCGATCTTGGATGGAGTACCGACCATGGCAACCCATATTCCGGAATCACGGCTTCCAACCGCTATACCTCTTTTGCTGGAACGTCTTGCGCGGGACTGGTTTGAAGCCTGCCGGAAAGCCCAGATCCAGGCGATAGACGGTGCCACCTTCGAAGAGTCCTGGGAGTTCGAGGAAGCCGTGGACAATGCCGGCCGGGAACTGGAAGCCGTCACCAGCCGCCTGGCCGCCGGGGACCGGGCGTCCATGGCCAATACTGCCCGCGATGTGCTGGCGCAGGCCGGGGTGTCCCTGAAGGAGACCGAGCCTGAGTTCGATGTGCTGTGCGGATATCTTCTGCGTGCCTCCGCCGAGGCCAGCCGGATCCTGCTCGCCAATCTTGAGGGGGACAGGAGGGCGAAACCGACCGATCCTTTGTTTGTTCCCAGGGAGGACGAAGAGCGGCGGGGATGGCGTCCTTAGCCCGCTTTTCTCACAGGGACTCGTGATTCTGGCTTGATCTTTGATCCGCCTGCAATTTTTCCGCCCTTGCCAATACAACCAGTATTGGCGGCGGT
>JBKACM010000196.1:0-4636 GCA_046269335.1 Alphaproteobacteria bacterium
TGCGCGCGAACGATCGCGCGGGCGCTCAATGCGCCATTCCCAGACCGTGATGAGTCAAGCTCATCTCGGTCTAGTATCATACCAGTTTCAGACGCTCCGGCAGGCGTTCGCGCCGGTGCAGGTCCGACAGGTCTTCGGCCTCGCGGATCACCTCCACCCCCCCATCCTCTCCCACCAGCACCACCGCCGGTCGGTACTCGATGAACTGCATCCATTGGGTGACACTGTAGGCCCCGACCGGAGACAACACCAGACGGCTGCCACGGGACAAGGGCGGCAGCATCAACCCTTCGTCGATCACATCGATGTTCATGCACAGGGGACCGTAGAGGATGGTGGACTCGTTCACCCCACGCACGTCCTGTTCCATCTCCACCGTGAACTTGTACCAGGCGCTGGTATAAAGGAGGTTGATGCCGGCATCCATGACATAGGCCCGCCGGCCGTCCGGCAGTCGCTTCGACGACGTGACGGTGGTGATGAGAAAGCCGGCCTCATCGACGATGCTGCGACCGGATTCCAGGATAAGCCTGGGAAAATCCCCTGGTCGCAGGGTCTCGAACAGGGCCTCGGAAATCTTCTCGGCATAGACGTCGATGGACTCCAGGGCCAACTCCGGCGGCAGGTGGGCCCCCTTGAGGCGACTTGCGGAGGGAAAACCGCCGCCAAGGTCCAGATACTCCATGTCAAAGCCCAGCTCGTCCTTCAGGCGGTAGCCGAAGCGAACCAGTTTCTCGGCGGCGGTGCCATAGGCACCCGGCTTCATGATGTAGGTGCCGATGTGGCAGTGCAGGCCGTTGATCACCAGTTTTCCGCCCCGCCGAATCCGCCTTGCCACCTCGAAGGCATGACCGGACTCCAGGTTCAGGCCGAACCGGGTCCATTGCGGCTGAATCCCGGTGTCCAGATTGAGCCTGAGACCGATCCGGATCTCACGGCCCATCTCCGTCGCCAGGGCCTCCAGGTCGGCGATTTCATCCTGGTGATCGACGTGAATCTGTGCCCCTTCCCGCACCGCCCTGGCCAGGGAGGCAAGGCTCTTGTGGGGACCGTTGTAGAGGATGCCATGACCCGGCACCCCCAGCCGGCGCGCCATGTCGTACTCCATCTCCGACACCACCTCGGCCAGGGCACCCTCCTGGTGGCAGATAGCGCAGATGGCGGAAAGATAGTTGGTCTTGTACGACCAGCCGAAAACCACGTTGGGATAACGGGTCGTGAAGGCGTCCCGCACCAGCCGGAGGCGACGCCGCAGGGTGCGTTCGGAGAACACGAACAGGGGCGATCCGAATTTCTCGGTCAGGGCCGCGATCGGCACGCCGTCGATATCCGATCGGACCTTGCGCTTGTAATACAGCCCGCCGCCGAAGTTGTTCATCTGGCCGGCGTGAAGCTTCTGTATCATGGGCCGCTCATAGGGGAGCCGAGTCATGCCTCCCCCCGGGTCACCATCTTTTGAAATGTGCTCAAATCGGTCACACGCTCCTCTATGGTCCGCACAAACAGACGTCCGGCCGCGAAATCCGCAACCGGGAGCGCCGGCAGGTCCCTTGCGGCCCGGATCATGGCGGCGGGCAGGTTGACCCCGACCGCGGCGGCGAAATAGCACCAGGCGGGAAAACGCGGGTTGATTTCGATCAGGGTGACGTCGTCACCGTCGGCGATACATTCCAGCTCAAACGCCCCCCGCCAACGATAGGTTTCGGTAAAGCGACGAGCGGCCTGCGCCATGGGGTCGTTGTGAACGGTCACCGCGGTCCAGACCTTGCCCATCGCCGTGGTCCAGATCTTCTTCATGGACACATGGCCGAGATCCCCGCCCAGCCCGTCACCGACCCCGATCAGATTGATCTCGTCGCCAGTGACCGTCTCCTGCACCAGAATCGGATACCCCCACTGCGCGACCAGCGTATGAAAATGGGCGATCGCCTCCTCGGGGGTGTAGGCCCGCAGGGCGCCATAGTGTGCTCCCTTCACCATCACCGGAAATGTCAGTTCCTCCAGGGCCGGAAAGAACGCCTCGAACGAGGCCACCACCACCGTACGGGGCAGGGACAGGCCGATGGCCGGGGCGACTTCCACCAACCGATCCTTGCCACGCAGTCGGAACTGTTCGGCGGTGGGAAGGAACGTGCCGATCCCCTCCCGCGTCAGGGTCGCCTCCAGGAGGGAAAATACCGGCAACTCCACGTCCAGGGTCGGAATGATGAAATCAAGACCGGAAACCGACCGGATGTAGCGCAATCGCTCCAGCAGGGCTTCCCCGCCCGCGGAGACGTAGGGAATGATGAAGGTACTGTGGAACAGAGACTCCAGATAGATGCCGGTTTCCATGGCGTCGTAGGCAAGACCGACCAGACGCACGTCGACGTCATCGGCCAACTTCAACGACCGCGCGACGCCGACTCCGGGCCCGGGATTGTCCGAGGAGTTGATGCCGGTGATCCCGACGACGAATTCCCGCCGCCGCGTCACGTCGGGTCCGTCAACCGGAGCACACGCAGGTGATCCAGATAGTCGAACACGTCATGCTCGGCTGTCGCGACCTCGACATCGAACCGTTCCGCCAGATCGTGGGCTATGGCCCCGGGGGCCTTGCCTTCCTTCAGACCGCGCAGGACAACCAGGCCCACCGCGTTGCAGGTGTAGGCATCCCCCGTGGCCGGATCGAAGACGAACCCTTCGTCATTTATGGCCAGCAGTCCGATACGAGACATCCATCCGTCCTACTTCGCAGAGGCTCCCCCGGACTTGAGCTGTTCCAGACCCGACAGAGCCAGCCTGTACCCGGGGGCCAGAGCCAGGGACTGGACGAACGCCGATTTGGCGGTGTCACGCTGGCCAAGCTGATAGGCCGACCAGCCATACCCGGCCAGACCGCTGGGGTCCAGGGTCGGACCGTGATAACGCTCAAGCTTCTGGAAGATGTCACTGGCCTTCTGATAATCCTTGGTATAGTACAGGGCCCAGCCGTAGTTGTTGAGAGCGTGACTGCCCCAGGACCACACGGGCTCGCCAGCAGGCAGACCGGCCAAATTCTCGCCGTAGATCCTGGCGGCTTCGGCGTACCTTCCCCTGAGATAGGCCACCCCTCCCAGGGCCACCCGGGCCCGGACGTATCCCGGATTGGCTTCTTGTGCCCGACGGAACAGTTTTTCGGCTTCATCCGTCCGACCCAGAGCCAGTTCGGCCGCGCCCTGTCCGGTCAGAGCCTCTTCTGGTGGTTTGCACCCGTCGGCGGCGATCGACTGGAATTCGTCCCGTGCGTAATACACGCTGCCGCCGTAGTGATCGCTCCACGCCGTCATCAGCCGGGCCCGGCAATCTTCCTTCTTCCACGTCGCGCCGAAGAACAACCGTGCCGCCGAGTATGCTCCACGATCGTAATACCGCTGTCCGGTTTGGTCCGCCCACTGACGCACGGCCGGCATGGCACTCGCGGCAGAGTACAGAAGGTCCGGTGCGGCATAGTTGGCCGCCATCGTCATGGCCTTGTCGGCCTTGCCGTTGGCCTCTGGGATCTTGTTGTCCGCCGCTAGGGCCACGGCTTCCACCAGGGGATAGTATGCGCTGGTTGGATATTTGGAGGATGCCTGGCCGGCGAGGGTGGCCGCCTGGGCCGTGGCCCCGGAAAGCAGCAACACCCGAAGATAGATGGGATAGGTGGCCAGGGTTGCCTTGTCCACCGGAAGCTTTTCCAGTGCCTCAAGGGCCGCCTTGTGTTTCCCCTGTTTTGCAAGGATGTCCGCGGCGGCAATCACCATGTCGTCGTGGCCGCCATAGCTGGTCACGTCCATGGCCGCATTCAGATGTTCCAGGGCCGACGCCGAATCTCCCTTGGCCAGAGCCGTCATGGCAAGCCCATTGTGGCCATCGGCATAGATGTTCTCGATGAAGGTCACGTCCTTCAGCGTGTACTTGTTGGGATAGTATCTCCTCGTCTTGTGGACCCTGGACCAGGCCAATTCGCTGGCAAAGGCCTCCTCGGCTGCCTTCATGTCCCCCTTGCTATAGGCCACCCAGGCGGTGAGCTGCGTCGTCTCGACATAGCTGGGATCGAGTTTCTGCAATTCTTTCAGCAGCTTCTCCGCTCCGGCCAGATCCCCCTGTTTCAGGGTGGTCCAGGTCAGCAGGGCCAGAAATTTCTTCGTGCCTGGTTCTGCCTGATTGGCGGCGGAGGCCTGTTTGTGAGCCACGGCGATGTCGCCCTTGCGGAACGCCGAGACGGCCGCATCGAAAGCCGTATCCCCGGTCGAAGCACAACCGGAAATCCCGATCGCCAGCAAGGCACCGGCAAAACCCACTCCGCGCATGCGCATATTTCCCTCCTACCACGCTGCCACCCTTGGCGCGTTATAGATTGCGGAAGTAGAATTATGCAAAATAAAAATTGCGCATCCAAGTCTGCTTCCACGACGCAACGACAAGTCTCGAAACAGAGATACTATCCCAAAGGCGCATCGTTTCCGCAGCCTTACCGAAGGTCATAATAACATCTGCACGAAGTTCTGACTTCGTGTGGAGCGGGTTCCGCTCAGACGCCGCGCGGGTTTGATACCAACGGTACAAGGTGAGGTCCCGCGCCGGCGGTATTATACCAGACCGAGATGAGCTTGACTCATCACGGTCTGGGAAT
>JBKACM010000197.1:0-4628 GCA_046269335.1 Alphaproteobacteria bacterium
GCGCGGGCGCTCAATGCGCCATTCCCAGACCGTGATGAATCAAGCTCATCTCGGTCTGGTATTATACCCTCCTGCCGTCGCCAGGACGGCGGCGAAGTGGGAGCGCAGCATTTTCGGTCGCCGGGATCAAGTCTTCGGTTGGCGATTCCCCACTTTTCGAGTAGCAAGAAAGGGGCGGGCGGAAGGGGGCAGGGACATGGCAAACATGAAAAGAATCCACCCGATCATTCTGGCCGGGGGTGTCGGTACCAGGCTGTGGCCAATGTCGCGGGCGCTTCATCCGAAGCAGCTCATGCCCCTGGTCTCCGAGCGCAGCATGTTGCAGGAAACGATCCTGCGGGCCACGGGGCCAGGTTACGCTCCACCCATCGTCCTGTGCAACGAGGACGCGCGGTTCATCACCGCCGAGCACCTGCGTCGGATCGATCTGGAGTCCTTCCGGATCGTTCTGGAGCCGGAAGGACGCAACACCGCCCCGGCTCTGGCCGTGGCGGCGCTTCTGGTCGCGAACACCGATCCGGAAGCGGTGATGCTGGTGATGCCGGCCGATCATGTGATCCTGGATCTGGAAAAATTTCAGGAGGCGGTGGAGGTGGCGAGACAGGCTGCCATCGAGGGTTCCCTGGTCACCTTTGGCATTACGCCCGATCGCCCGGAGACGGGATACGGCTACATCCGCCAGGGCGAGGCCAGCCCCACCGTGCCAGGCTGCTACAGGGTTGAGCGTTTTGTCGAAAAGCCCGATACGGCAACCGCACAGCGGCTTCTGGAGGATGGTGGCTATCTGTGGAACAGCGGCATGTTCGTGTTCACCGCCAGTCATTACCTGGAGGAGCTGTGGCATCTTCATCCGGAAACTGTGCTGGCCTGCCGTACCTCGGTGGAACGCTCGACCCATGATCTGGATTTTATCCGTCTGGATCAGGATTCGTTTCGCTCGGCTCCTTCCCAGTCCATCGACAGCGCCGTCATGGAACGCACCAGCACGGCGGCGGTGGTTCCGGTGGATATGGGATGGAACGATATCGGTTCCTGGTCGGCCCTGTGGGACATCGGCGCCAAGGATGCCAACAACACGGTGATCCATGGGGACGTTCTGACCATGGACGTGCATGACGCCTATATCCGTTCCGAGGGCCCGCTGACGGCGGTGGTGGGGGTCGAAAACGTGGTGGTGGTGGTCACCCCTGATGCCGCCCTGGTCGTTCACAAGGACCGGGTGCAGGACGTCAAACAGGTGGTGGAGAAGCTGCGGCAGCGGGGACGCGACCAGTTCCTGACCCATCCCACGGTGCATCGTCCCTGGGGCCACTACAAGACCATCCATGATGGCGAACGGTTTCAGGTGAAGCATATCACCGTCTCGCCGGGCAGTGCCCTTTCGCTCCAGATGCACCATCACCGCACCGAACACTGGATCGTCGTCCATGGCACCGCCAGGGTCACCTGTGGGGACGAAGTATTCCTGTTGCACGAGAATCACTCGACCTACATCCCGGTCGGCAAGGTCCATCGTCTGGAAAATCCGGGCAAGGTGCCGCTGTGGCTGATCGAAGTGCAGTCTGGGACCTATCTCGGCGAGGACGATATCATCCGGCTCGACGATACCTACGGGCGGACGTAGCCCCAATCGGCTTCCAGGTAAAGCCCGCGCACCGACTCGACACTTCCGTATTGCCGGGAGCCTGCAACAATGACGATCAACGCTCAAATCATCGATCAGCGGGTCCGACGAATCGCGGAGGAACGCAGGCGGGATTTTGCCGAACTCCTGAAGATTAGAAACGATGACGACAGGCTGCATTCTGCCGCCTTCGTTTTCCTTGTGACGAAAACAGTGCTCGATCTTACCGATGAAGAGGCCGTCGACTCGATGGTCGAGGGTGGGGGCGATTTTGGTGTGGATGCAATTTCCTTCACATCACCGACCGATAATGAATTTCGTGTCACCATTGTGCAGGGAAAATATAAAAAGAACTTCGAGGAAAAAAATGAGTTTGGGGAGAATGATGTCATTAAAATGATCAATGCTGTCGGGACGCTATTCGACCCGCAGAAACTATTGAGCGCCAACAAAAGAATGACAGAACGGATTGAGGAAATTCGCTCCCTGGTCAGCGATGGAGCCATTCCGCGCGTCCACGTGATCCTATGCAGTAACGGCAGACGCTGGAACTCTGACGGTCAGGCTCGTATCGATCAGGCCGGATTTGGCGACCAGGTGACCTGGGAGCACGTGGATTCCAGCAAACTGGTTGCGTTGCTCCAGGCGACCAAGCCCGTTGATGATACGCTTCAGTTGACGGGACGCGCCATCGTCGAAAATTTCGATTTCCGCCGCGCCATGGTTGGACGTGTTGCCGTGAGGCAGCTTGCCGCACTTTTCGATCGGCATGGGGATCGACTGCTGGAACGCAACGTGCGCCGTTATCTTGGGCTGACCGGAAGTCGTATCAACGAAGGCATAGCGTCGACCCTGCGTGACCCGGATCAGCGGGCAAACTTCTATTTTTACAACAACGGAATAACGATCATCTGCACCCACTTTTCGTACAACGCTTTAATGCAGGAAAACTGGTCTGTCAAACTCTCCGGCCTACAAATTGTCAACGGTGGGCAGACATCGAAGACGGTTCAACAGGTTGTGAAGGAAGACTCGTTTGGTCTGGATGCCGCTGACGCATATGTTCTTGTTCGTATTTACGAACTTCCTGAGAATGACGTCGTTCTCGTCAACAATATCGCCTATGCGACGAACAGCCAGAATCCGGTTGACCTTCGGGACTTGCGTTCGAACGATGATCGACAGAAGCAATTGAAGGAAGCGATCGGCTCGTTGGGATATAACTATCGTCGACAGCGGGGTGATCAGGCATCCCAACCGAACGATCTGACAAGCGCGACGGTAGCGGAAGCTGTCTTGGCTGTTTGGCGGCGCCGACCACACCAGGCTCGATTCATGTCATCTCAGCATTTTGGCAATCTTTACGAAGTGATTTTTTCGGACACGTTGAATGGTGCCCAGGCTGTGATCGCGGCGCTGTTGCTGCGTTTCGCCGAGAATAAGCGCAAGCGCCCACCGGCCGATGCCCCGGAGTTTCTCCCATACGCCTCGCGCTTCATCGCCATGCTGATGGGTCGGTATCTGCTGGAGAATTTGAAGATCGATCTCCGCCAACTTGATCATCGCAACTTCCATGACGCCATGAAAAAGTTTGAGGAGTGCGCCGAAGATGATTTCGCCAAGGCTGTGGATCAAATCTCGAGCGCTTTGAAACAGCTATACGGTGAAACACAAGTAAGCCTTCAGCGCCTTTCGGCGACCTTCCGGCGGGGCGACGTGGTGGAGCAGCTAGAGGTATCATGAGCCGTCTTCGACGAACTGGGCGTTCATCACGGGCCGTTGAAATCGCACGATAATACCAACGGTCGGAGAGCTTGACTCTTCCGACCGTTGGAGCCCGCGACTGCGGGCCGGCACCACTGCGCCGAGAGCCAAGCGGCCGGACGGCCCCGCCGGCGATTGAGGGCGTTGATCGGTCACGATCAACGCGGATTGGTATAAGTCTCCGGACAGACTCTGAGCGTCACCGTCTCGGCATGATGTGGGACCTGGGGAGTCTCTTTCTATACCGGCCACAGCCACGCGGCACCGCGAACGCCGCTGGAATCGCCGTGTTTCGGCGGGCGCACCGCGGTTTCGACGCGGTCGGAGAATACGAATCGCGGCAGCAGTCTGGGCAGGGTGCCATAGAGTCGGGTCAGGTTGGACAAGCCACCACCCAGCACGATTACGTGGGGATCAAGGACGTTGACAAGGGTGGCCAGGGCTCGCGCCAGTCGAGCCTCGTAGCGGGCGAGACTGGCCTCGGCCTCCGGGTCCGTGGCGGCGGTGGCGGCGATCTCGGCCGGGTTCAGGGTTCGTCCGGTAATGAAGGCGTGATCACGGGTCAATCCGGGTCCGGAAAGAAAGGTCTCGATACAGCCGTGCTTGCCGCAATAACAGGCTGGACCGGGGCGCTCGGTGTCCTCGGGCCAGGGGAGGGGGTTGTGACCCCACTCGCCGGCGATGGCGTTGGGGCCGGCGACCAGGTGCCCATTCACCACCAGGCCGCCACCGACCCCGGTGCCCAGGATCACGCCGAACACCACCGGAGCCCCGGCGGCGGCTCCATCGGTAGCCTCCGACAGGGCGAAACAGTCGGCATCATTGGCCAGCCGCACCGGTCGCGCCAGGGCGCTCGCCAGATCCTCATCCAGCGGCCGCCCGATCAACCAGGTGGAGTTGGCGTTCTTGACCAGTCCGGTGGCCGGCGAGACCGTACCCGGAATGCCGACCCCGACGGAAGCGGCCCCTGTCACGCCCAGAGTCGACTCGATGTCTTGCACCAGCCCGGTAATGGCGCGCACCGTTCCATCGTAGTCACCGACCGGAGTTGACACCCGCCGGCGAATCATCTCCTTTCCGTCCATGGCCAGGGCGATGGCCTCGATCTTGGTCCCCCCCAGGTCGACGCCGATGCGCAGAGTCATGACCCGACCGTGGGATTGATACCGCCGTGCAGATATTTTGACCCATGGTCAAAATATGCACAGACGGTACGCTCAAGCGCCGCGCGGGCTTCACC
>JBKACM010000198.1:0-4625 GCA_046269335.1 Alphaproteobacteria bacterium
AAGCCAAGGGGCCGGACGGCCCCGCCGGCGATTGAGGGCGTTGATCGGTCACGATCAACGCGGATTGGTATGATACCGGCCGGGTGTCGCGGGGGTCGAAGCTCCTTGCTGGGAGCTTCTGGGCAACGCCCTGTGGTTCCCGCATCCCGTTGGGGGAACGCCAATGTTGTTTTTGTTACTACTCAGCAAGTCTCCATACCCCCCGATCGTGCATCTTAATAACGCCCTTTTCCTTCATTCGGTGGAGATAGGATCGAAATGTGCTCTCCTTGAGATTGTAGCTTGTCTGTCGCAATATAGAAAGTAACTCTGTTGCCCTAACGGGCTTGCCTGCTTCTTGCAATGCCTGCATTATACGATTTTCTATCAACACCCTACTGAGACTATTCTTCCTGGTTACGTCCTTCAATTCCACATTTTGTTGACGAACCCGCGTTATAATGCGTCGCAGCGCATCCCGTTCCACCGTCAGCTCGACAATCCGCTTTTCGACCTCGGCGAGTTCGGCCAGCAAATGCCCTTCACGGGTTGTTCTCTCGTTGTGACTTGGCATGTTTCACTTTTATTTTTTGCAACAAATAGGTCGCACATATATAGCCATTGAGGCCGGTATCAGCAAACAATTTTCATATTGACATATAAGCACGGACATGATAAGCAACGAACTGTTGCCACAGTTCGTTGCTTATCATGTCCGTGAAGTTGTAGCAGATGCGTTGTTGCATTATTGGAGTACCAAGTGCACACTCTGCCCAACGCACCCGCCCCGCCTCTCAACGATGCGCATATGGGCGGGTTTTCTGTGTCCGGGCTCAATGCGGTCTGGCTTCTCGGTCGTGATGCGTGATATAAGCCTGCGGATCGCCAGGATGGGTGGTGGTTTGCCCTGCCCCCGACGACCCGCAAGTTTGCATCGATTCAACGGACGCTACCATGCAGCTCGAGACGTACACGAAGCCACCCCTTGGTTTAGGCGACCAGCTACGTCTTCTGGTCTGTCGTGGGTTGGCTGTGCAGAATTGTCGGCAGGCACTTCATTACCTCAAGCACATCGGATATTATCGGCTTGGTGGCTACGCTCATTTCTTTCAAAATGCTCGAGATGGCGTGACCGACGGCAGCCGTCATACCTTCAGAGAGGGCACAACATTCGAAGATGTTCTTGACTATTATGTCTTTGACAGAAAACTGCGACTCCTCGTCCTGGATGCAATTGAGCGGATTGAGAATTCTTTCCGGGCGATGCTCTCCAACTTACCGGCTGCCAATCACGGGGCACACTGGTACCAAAATGAAACTTTGTTCAGGGCATTCTGCAACAATAAACCATTCGACCATTCAAAATATATTGAAGACATAAAAGAGCAAATTGGCCACGAACAAAGTCTCAGACTGCGTCGTGATGTCTATATCAGGCATTATTACGATAAATATTCCCATCCTGATATGCCGCCGTGTTGGGCGGTTTTCCAGTCTGTATCGCTTGGCACTATATCAGTGACATTCCAGTATTTAATTGATAGCGAATCTAAACAGATTGCAAAGGTTTATGGGTTGAACCATAAAGTCCTGAGTTCCTGGCTGCACAGCTTGTCCTATGTGCGAAATGTTTGTGCACATCACTCCGTGTTGTGGAATCGCAAGTTCCGCATCAGGCCAATTGCAGCCAAGAAGTTTGCCTCCGAGTTGAAGCCAAACACCCATATCTACGCGCAACTTGTCGTCATGCAGGTGCTGCTTCACACCATCGCACCCGATAACCATTGGGCGCAACGTCTCAGCGTCCTGATCGACGAGCATCCAAACCTTCACCTGGATAGCATGGGCTTTCCGGCCGGCTGGAAAGCACGACATGTCTGGAGGATATCTCCCTCGGCTACGCTCTGATACCAGACCGTGATGAGTCAAGCTCATCTCGGTCTGGTATGATACCATCCACACGAAGGTTTGACCTTCGTGCCGTTGGTATGAGGTCCGTAATCGGCGCGGCGTTGACGTTGTAACGTGTCTCTTCGTCTTGTCGGGCGTAGGATGCGTGGCCCGGTTTGGCAGCGGTGCGGGAGGTGGCGTGATTCCCTCGGATAACCGCTTGTCCCAACTGGCGGCATGTCCTACCCTTGGGCGGATCGGTCCAGCCAGAAAGCCCCGCCCATGCCGGATACATGGCAACTTCAGGACGCCAAGGCGAAGTTCAGCGAGGTGGTCAAGCGTGCCACGGCCGAAGACCCGCAGGTGGTGGCCTGTCGAGGCGTCGAGACGGTGGTGGTGCTGTCGATGGGGGACTACCGCAAGCTGGAGGCCGCTCGTCTGTCTCTTGTCGATTACCTGATGACTAGGCCGCAACTCGACGACGAGGCTATTGCCGCCATCAACGAACGTTCCACCGACACCGGTCGGGATGTCGTGGGAACGGATGTCGCCATTCTCAATCCATAGAATACCTGACCGCCCGCCAACAGCGATTCCCCATCACCCCCGGGTCATACCGGTGAACGCTTGATCTGACCTTCTGGTCGGGTGTTCACCGGTAGCCGCCATTGAGGCGGCAGCCAAGGCGGCGGACGCCGCCGCCCGGCGAGGGACCATACAGCGAGTCACTTCAGTGACTCGCCGGTATCAGCCGCCGTTCCAGAAAGTCAAAAATCTTCGGAATAGCCCCCCGGTCGAACAGGTCCACGTGGCCGCCGTCCTCGAAGTAGACGGCTTCCTTGGGCTCGGCGGCGGCGGCGAACAGTTGCCGTCCCAACTCCACCGGTACCACCCCGTCCTTTTCTCCGTGCAGCACCAGGAGCGGCGTGCCAATGCGACCGATCCGGGCGACGGACTCGTAGCGGTCCTTCATGATCTGCTTGACCGGAAGGAACCAGTAGGTGCCGCGCGCCACATCGACGGTGGAGGTATAGGGGGCCTCCAGCACCAGGGCTCCGGGCGGTTCGGACTCGGCCGCCAGGCGCACCGCGACGCCGGACCCCAGGGACTCGCCGTAATAGAGGACGCGGGTGAGGGGGATGCCCGATGCCTTCAGATGCTGGACCCCGGCCATGGCGTCCATGTGCAGACCGTCCTCGCTGGGAGCGCCGGGATTGCCGCCATAGCCGCGATATCCCACCAGCAGCACGCCGTAGCCCCGGTCCAGGAAGGGCCTGACCTTGAAGGCGCGGGTGGCGATATTGCCGGCATTGCCGTGGCAGTAGATCACCGTGGGCTGACCGTCGCGGGCGGGGGCATACCAGCTCGTCAGCGCCAATCCATCCACGGTATGCAGAACCAGCTCTGACATCTCCGGCACCCCGGCTTTCTGCGGCGAGGTCATGATCGGGTGCGGCACGTACATCATCGAGCGCTGGAGTGCGTAGACGGAGGCCATCACGGCGGTATAGCCGGTGGCTCCGACCAGGACCGGCCACATCCACCATCCCATCGCAGCGTTCCACCACTGTTGGCCGGCGCCGGCATCCTCGGATATCATCATGGCTCGACGTCGCCTCCTGTTGTGAGGGCATAGCCCCCGTGAACCCGTGCGGCCAGGGCGGCCGACATGAACGGGTCAAGGTCTCCGTCCAGGACACCCTGCGTATCCGATGTCTCCACCAGGGTGCGCAGGTCCTTGACCATCTGATAGGGTTGCAGAACATAGGAACGTAACTGGTGGCCCCAGCCGATATCCGTCTTGCTGTCGGCGGCAGCCTGCGCCTTCTCCTCGCGCTTCTTCAATTCCATCTCGTAGAGCCTGGCCTTCAGCATCGACCAGCAGGAAGCGCGGTTCTGATGCTGGGAACGCTCGCTCTGACACTGGACCACGATGTTGGTCGGCAGGTGGGTGATGCGCACCGCGCTGTCGGTCTTGTTGACGTGCTGCCCGCCGGCTCCCGAGGCGCGATAGGTATCGACCCGGCAATCCTTCTCGTTGATATCGATTTCAATGGTGTCATCGACCACCGGATAGACCCACACCGAACAGAAGCTGGTATGACGTCGGGCCGAGGAGTCGAACGGAGAGATGCGCACCAGGCGATGCACGCCGCTTTCGGTCTTCAGCCAGCCATAGGCATTGTGCCCGGTAATCCGGAGGGTCACCGACTTGATACCGGCCTCCTCCCCCGGGCTCTCCTCCAGCCAGAGCGCCTTGAACCCCTTGCGTTCCGCCCAGCGCACATACATGCGCACCATCATCTCGCCCCAGTCCTGGGCCTCGGTACCGCCGGCCCCGGCGTGGACTTCAAGGAAACAGTCGTTGGCATCGGCCTCCCCCGACAGGAGGCTTTCCATCTCCAGAGTCGCCACATGGTCGCGCAGTGTCCGAAGCTGTGCCTCGGCGTCATCGGCAACGGACTGGTCCCCCTCCGCGTCGGCGAGCTCCAGCAGTTCAAGGGTATCGGCCAGGTCCCGTTCCAGCTTCAGATAGCCGGTGACGGAACTCTCCAGCCGGGTCCGCTCACGCAGAACCTTCTGCGCGTTGGCCTGATCGTTCCACAGGGACGGGTCCTCCGCCAGGGCGTTCAGTTCGTCCAGGCGGACGCGGGCACGATCCCAGTCAAAGATGCCTCCTCAGCAGTGCCATCGACTGCTGGATCTCACCGGAAAGGGTCTCGGCTTCGGCGCGCATGATCACGTCTCCGTCGCAG
>JBKACM010000199.1:0-4613 GCA_046269335.1 Alphaproteobacteria bacterium
GCGGAAAGGGTCTTGTTCCGATAGCGCCATACCGACACGTTGTCGCCGGACCTGATTTCGGCTCCCTCGTGGTGGTTGGCGTTGTTGCCGAAACTCATCCCCGCCACCAGACAGTCCACCAGACTTCCCGTCGCCAGCACGTAGCCTGCGGAATAGAAGAACCACTCGGTTTCCGGATCGTCGGTGACGGCATGGGTAACGGTCGCCGTATACGTTTCGGTACCCATCTACGTGACTGTCCCAGTTGTCGTGCATGTTGTAATTATAATAATGTGACGACGGCTCTTTCTCAAGGTAATCGGCCATATTGGGGTAAAACAGCCTATGGACACCATCACGCTTCGGGACTAGCTTCGGATCGTGGGCGGCAGTGCGGGCGGGGCCGTGTCGATGCGGGGGACGGGGGGAAATGGCAGAGACACCAGACAGGGAGGCACCGGCCGAGGAAACGCCAGACAGGGGGGGAGGCTTTCACCCAGACTCCCACATCCTGACCGAACTCAAGGACGAACTGGGATGGGCGACTCGGGAACTGGCCGCCGTCAACGGGCGGTTGGCCGAGCTGGAGTCGGGATTCGAGGAAGCCGTGTTTCACAACAAGGCGACCTCCAGGCAGCAGGCGAGGCTGGCGCGCAAGCGTGATGTCGAGGAACTGGAGCTGCACATCGACCACCTTTATGAGTTGCACCGCGTAGCGGAGGAACGTTTCCTGCGTATGGAGCGTGCCTTCGAGATCGCCCGGAGTTACAATCTTCTGGCCGTCGTTGCCGTCAATCTGCGCAATGTCCTGCTTCCGGGTCGGCCGGAGCAGCGGCGCGATATGAGGTTGCGAGACGCCATCGACGAGATAGCGGAGGCTCTGCACGCCTACTGCTGGGTCGGTCCGACCGATGAAGCGGACGCCAGGGTCCGGCAGTCTCTGCTTCAGTTTGAAAGCTGTCTCATCGACATGGAAAAGTAGGGTTGCCGGTTTTTCGGCGGGCGCGCGGGCCGGTCCACCGCCAAGTTTGAGCCGTCTGAGGAAGGGTGCTTTTCTTGGGGAGCAGAAACAGTCAATACGATGCCTTGAAGGCCGAGATCTCCAAGCTGTTCGAGTATCTCCAGCGGGTGAAGGTCGAGATTGCGTCCATCAAGCATCCCAAGTACCAGATTGATCAGTTCGGCAAGGTAGCCGATCAGCTGGCGGCCATCGTCGAGTCCACCGAGGACGCCACCAACTCGATCATGGAATCGGCCGAGGTGGTCAGCGCCACCATCGCCGAGATGGAGCAGATGGTGCGTTACCCGGAGGCGCTGGCTCAGTACGAGCGGGCCACGACCGCCGTCAACAGCATCTTTGAAGCCTGTTCGTTCCAGGACCTGACCGGACAGCGAATCGGCAAGATCGTCAAGACCATGAACCTGATCGAGGGCACTATCAATTCCCTGATCGTCGTCCTCGGGACCGAGGACGTGGTGCCGCTTCCCCTGGGCGGGGATGAACCGGTAAAGGTTGACAGCGGCGTCGGCCTGTACGGCCCGTCGGTGGGCGTGTCGCAGTCGGATATCGACAAGCTGTTCGATTAACCGCTATAAGAGCGGATCACTTCCGAGAATGCGGGTCATGGACCCCGCCCACGGCCGCCATCGGCGGAGCGTCGGGACTATCGGGACAACAGGTGCGATCACGCATCGAAGCCATCGAAGGTAGACAAGACCGATGACCAAACGCCATGCCTCCAAATACAAGATAGACCGCCGTCTCAGCGCCAACCTGTGGGGGCGCCCGAAGAGCCCGATCAACAGCCGCGAATATGCGCCCGGCCAGCATGGTCAGCGCCGCCGCAAGCCGTCGGATTTCGGCACCCAGCTTATGGCCAAACAGAAGCTGAAGGGCTATTATGGCAACGTGAGCGAGCGGCAGTTCCGCAAGTACTATGCCGAGGCCGTGCGCCGGCGTGGCGACACCTCGGAAAACCTGATCGACATTCTGGAGCGCCGGCTTGATGCCGTTGTCTACCGCATGAAGTACGTGCCGACCGTGTTCGCCGCCCGCCAGTTCGTCAATCACGGCCATGTGCTGGTCAACGGCAAGCCGGTCAACATTCCTTCCTACCTGGTGTCCGACGGCGATGTGATCGAGGTGCGCCCCCGGGCGAAGCAGATGGCCGTGGTGCTGGACGCCATCGTTTCCAACGAACGCGACATTCCTGAGTATCTGGAGGTGGACACCAAGGCGTTGAAGGGCAAGTTCATTCGGGCACCGAAGCTGGCCGACGTGCCGTATCCGGTGAAAATGGAGCCCAATCTCGTCGTCGAGTTCTACTCGCGCTGACCCCCCGTGAAAGCCGCCGTCATCGTCTTTCCCGGATCGAACTGTGATCGTGATGTGGCCGTTGCCCTGGGGACCAGCCTGGGGTCGCGGCCGCTGATGGTCTGGCATCGGGAAGGCAGCCTGCCGGAGGGGATCGGTCTGATCGTCGTTCCAGGCGGCTTCTCCTACGGCGATTACCTGCGTGCCGGGGCCATGGCCGCCCATTCGCCGGTGATGCGCGAAGTGAAGCGCAGGGCGGAGGCGGGGGTGCCGGTGCTCGGCATCTGCAACGGCTTTCAGATTCTGACCGAGGCCGGGCTTCTTCCCGGCGTGTTGATGCGCAACGCCGGGCTCCGGTTTCTCTGCCGCGATGTTTGTCTGCGGGTGGAGAGCGACGACAGTCTGTTCACGGACGGCTATGATACCGGTCAGGTGATCCGTCTTCCCATTGCCCATCATGACGGCAACTATTTTGCCGATGAGGAAACGATGAAGCGGTTGCGGGACAACGAGCAGATAGCCTTTCGATATTGTACCAAGGACGGCGAGGTTACGGCCGAGGCCAATCCCAACGGCAGCCGTGAGAATATCGCCGGGGTGTTCAATCGGGAGCGACGGGTTCTGGGGCTGATGCCTCATCCCGAGCGGTTGGCGGATTCGGTGCTGGGCGGCACCGACGGCAGACCGATGTTCAACCGCCTGGTGGAGGTGCTGTCGTGAGAGACAACCGAATCGGGGGTGAGGGTCGGGTTATCGGGAGTCGGCCAGGGAGGGCGATCCGCAGACCGGTTGCTCCGGTACCCACGGCGTATCTCGCTCCCGTTGTTGCGTCCTGGTCGCCGGCACCGGCAGAGGTTCCGCCACAGCCGCCTGAGGTTCGTGTCCCGGCACCGGAGCCGGTCATGTCGGCCGAAGTGGCCAGGGAGCATGGCCTGTCGGCGGAGGAATACGAACGGGTGCTGGCCATCCTGGGGCGGGCTCCCAACCTGACCGAGTTGGGGATCTTCTCGGTAATGTGGAGCGAGCATTGCTCCTACAAATCCTCAAAGAAATGGCTGAAGACCCTGCCCACCACGGCCCCGTGGGTCATCTGCGGTCCCGGCGAGAATGCCGGGGTCATCGATGTCGGCGGGGGACTGGCCGTCATCTTCAAGATGGAAAGCCACAACCATCCTTCGTTCATCGAGCCCTACCAGGGAGCCGCGACCGGGGTCGGCGGCATTCTGCGCGACGTGTTCACCATGGGGGCCAGGCCCGTCGCCAATCTCAACGCCCTTCGTTTCGGCAGTCCCGACCATCCGAAGACCCGTCACCTGATCGCCGGCGTCGTGGCGGGGATCGGCGGCTACGGCAATTGTGTCGGCGTGCCGACGGTGGGTGGGGAGGTCAACTTCCATCCTTCCTACAACGGCAACATCCTGGTCAACGCCATGACCGTGGGGCTGGCCGCCAAGGACCGCATTTTCTATTCGGCCGCCTCCGGGGTCGGCAATCCGGTGGTCTACGTAGGATCGAAGACCGGTCGGGACGGCATCCACGGGGCCACCATGGCCAGTGCCGAATTCAATGCCAACTCGGAAGAGAAGCGGCCGACGGTGCAAGTCGGCGATCCGTTCACCGAGAAACTCCTGATCGAGGCCTGTCTGGAGCTGATGGCGACCGACGCCATCGTCGCCATCCAGGACATGGGGGCCGCCGGTCTGACCTCGTCGTCCTTCGAGATGGCGTCCAAGGGCGGGCTTGGCATCGATATGGACCTGGACGCGGTTCCGATGCGGGAACGGGGCATGACGCCCTATGAGCTGATGCTGTCGGAAAGCCAGGAACGCATGCTGATGGTGCTGAAGCCCGGCAAGGAGTCTCTGGCCCAGGCCATCTTTGCCAAGTGGGAGCTGGATTTTGCCGTCGTCGGCCGGCTCACCGATACCGGGCGCATGGTCCTGCGCATGGGGGGGAGCGTGGTGGCCGACCTGCCTATCGACCCCCTGGCCCAGGCCTCACCCGAATATGACCGGCCGTGGGTCAAGCCGCAGAGACTGCCGGTCCTGAAGCCGGACGATGTGCCGGGTCGGGACTGGCGGCAGGTTCTGCCGCAGCTTATCGGCTGTCCGGACATCGCCGACCGGCGGTGGATCTATGAGCAGTACGACCACATGGTCATGGGCGATACCGTTCAGCGCCCGGGAGGGGACGCCGCCGTGGTCCGGATACACGGCTCCAACCGGGGGCTGGCCATGACCACCGACTGTGACCTTACCGATACCATTTCAACCCGCCACCTGATCGAGCAGGTACGCCCGGACCGCATCTTCCACTGCGC
>JBKACM010000200.1:0-4604 GCA_046269335.1 Alphaproteobacteria bacterium
CTGTGATTCCAGATAGAATATTGTCTATGTCAGACCAGATTCCTTCGGGGATGTTTTCAATCTCGTCCAGAAACACCAGGAATCGGGACATTCCCCCAAAGACAGGGTGGCTAAATTTTCGCTGGAATCGCTTCGCGCCCTGCAGCCGGGCGGCTTTCTTGGCCTTTCCGACAGGAACAATGACGCCAGTGATTGAACTTCCTTGATCACGACGATCGAGACCTATGAAAAGCTCTCCGACGGTTCCTGGCAAAGGCAAGGAAGCCTGCTGGTGGAGGCGGAAGCCGACCTGGCCCGGGTACTGCGCAGCGGTTTCCGGCGCGTCGCCGTCCATTGCGAGGACGAGGCAAGGTTGCGGGTGCGTTACTTCCTGGTCGCGAACGGTGCGGTGCCGCACCTTCATCCCGAGTGGCGAGATGTCGAGGTGGCTCTGGCCGCGACCAGAAGGCTGATACGGCTGGCGGAGACGACACGGCGGCGGGTCCATGTGCTGCACGTCACCACTGCCGAGGAGATGGCGTTGCTGGCCCACCACCGGGATCTGGTGACGGTGGAGGTTACGCCGCAGCACCTGACCTTGGCTGCCCCCGAGGCCTACGACCGTCTGGGAACCCGTGCCCAGATGAATCCGCCCATCCGGGACCGGCATCACCAGGCCGCCTTGTGGCAGGGCCTGCGGGATGGCGTGGTGGACTGCCTGGGTTCCGATCACGCTCCCCATACCCTGGCGGAGAAGGCTCAACCCTATCCCGCCAGTCCGTCCGGCATGCCGGGAGTACAAACCCTGCTGCCGGTAATGCTGACCCATGTGGCGGAGGGGCGTTTAAGTCTCGAACGTCTGGTGGACCTCACCAGCGCCGGCCCGGCACGGATCTATGGTATCGCCGGCAAAGGACGGCTGGTCGTGGGATATGACGCCGATTTCACGGTGGTGGACCTGCGGGCGGAGCGGGTGCTTTCCCCGGACGGGATGGAGAGCCGCTGCGGATGGACGCCCTTCGAGGGAATGCGGGTCCGCGGGTGGCCGGTCCTCACCATCGTGCGCGGCAACATCGTCATGCGCGATGGCGAGATGACCGGAACACCGGCCGGACGGCCAGTGCGGTTCCAGGAGGTTTCACACCGATGATATCGGCCGTCTTTTGATTTGGCTCATGGGCCGGCCGGTATCAATGAATTGACAGCGACACGTTGGCGTGACGGACCCGGTTCGGGGTCACCAGGCTCGTGCTGACGAGCCGTACCGAATGCAGGGTTCCATCAAGATTATGGCTCCAGAAGTCCAGAAACTGATGCAGAACCGGGAATTTGGGGGCAATGTCGTATTCCTGCCAGACAAAGCTTTGCAGAAGGTGAGGATGATCCGGCAGATGGTAAAGGATTTCGACCGTGGTCAGGCGGTAATCCCGCAGCATCAACTGAATTTCGCGCATGGTTCCCTCCTCTCCTCCTGCGGTCCCTGCCGTGGCAGCAACAGGATCCTGGGAAAGCAAAGCACGAACCGCGCCATCTGTGTTTCCGGCCGGGTTGACCCGGGCGGATGGTGTCAGGCCGTCGCCATTTTCGCCGGCCTGACACGCGGAATGGATTCGATTCCCACTCCAATCCGCCCGGCAGCACGCCGCAGCTCATAGAACTGCTGTAGGTTCATCCAAAATTCCGGACTGGTGTCGAAGTAACGGCCCAACCTCAATGCCGTGTCGGCAGTGACCGCCCTTGTTCCGTGCAGGATGCCGGTGATCCGGTTGACCGGAACCCGGATATCACGCGCAAGCCGCGATGCCGTGATGCCCATGGCCTCCATGGCCTCCGCCAGATGCTCACCGGGATGAATCGCGCTCCGTGCCATGATTTACCTCATACCATCCGCACGAAGTTTTGACTTCGTGTGGAGTGGGTTTCGCTCAAGCGCCGCGCAGGCTTTACCAGCGAGTCGATGAGTCAACTCATCGGCTCGCTGGTATCAGTGGTAATCTTCGATCGTAACATTTTCCGGTCCGGCCGACCCTTCGGACCACGTGAAGCAAATTCGCCACTGATCGTTGATACGGACACCCCAGGTCCCATCGCGGTCGCCCCTCAATTTTTCCAAACGATGACCGGGGAAATTGGCAACGTCACGCATGTTTGTCGCAGCCTCCAGACGATCCAGCGCCCTCTCCGCCTGTCGGCGAAACGGTTCAAACGGCTTGACACGCTCCCCCTCGGCAAACCGCCGCGTCCGGCTGTCACCATAACTCAGAATCATGTCCGCCAGTAACGGAATTTACGTATTACGTCAAACATAAACGAAAAGCCATGCCGCGACCTTAAGGTTTTTTTAAGGGCACCGCGTCAAGACTGTGGCGAGGCCGGGGTCAGGGAATCCCGCCATGGGCTTGCGCAGACAAAGGGTGGTACCCGTGGCGGATGAGTCACAGGGTCGGGCAGGAACGGAGGATCCGGAGTCCGGAGAGGCGGGTTCGGGGGGAAGGCCCCGCGCCATCGCCGTCGCCTTGCGCCACGATCCCGAGATATCGGGTCAGCCCCGCGTCGTGGCCAGCGGCCGGGGTCTGCTGGCCGAGCAGATTCTGGAAATCGCTTTCGCCAACGGCGTGCGCGTGCGCGAGGATGCCGACCTAGCGCAGCTTCTGGCCGCCGTGGATATTGACAGCGATATTCCCGTCGAGGCCTATGTCGCCGTCGCGGAAATACTTGCCTACCTGTACAAGGCCAACGGTGCCGCGGGAGGGGGGCCATGATCGCGGCCGCTCTGCGTACCGATTTCGTCAAGGTGTCGTCGCTGGTGTCCACCGCCCGCCGCCTGCTGGTGGAAGGGCGGAGCGTGGATCTGTCGGCTCTGCAAGGCAAGGTGCAGGAGCTGTGTGAGAATGTGGCCGACATGCCGCTGGACGAGGGTCGTCAACTGGTGCCGGAGATTGAGTTGCTGCTGACCAACCTGGATGGGCTGGCGGTGGACCTGGATCAACAGTTTCAAAACCACCCCCACCCGATCGGAAGCCCCCCGCCGCGCAGCACCGTGCTCAGAGCCTATGGTCAGGTGGCGGACTCCGTCCTACACTCCCAGTCCGGGTTTCTTTCCGATCCGGATGGTGGCTGACCGGGATTTTCATGGAGACCGACTCTTACCTGCGTTTCGCCTTGTCCCTGGTGTTCGTCATCGGCCTGATCCTGATGGCGGCCTGGATGGCGCGGCGATTCGATTTCGGTCGCCTGGCAGGCCGCGCCGCCGGCCGGCGGGATCGCCGGCTGTCCATCGTCGAGGTCCTGCCCCTGGATGCCAGGCGCCGCCTGGTTCTGGTCCGGCGTGACGCGACCGAACACCTGATTTTGATCGGCGGAGCCACGGACAGCGTGGTGGAAACCAGGCTGGAGAACGGTCCGTTCGCCCGGGTCCTAGCGGAGACGACCTCCCCGCCGAGCGGAGCGGCCACATGAACCGCCTGTGCTGCGTCCCCACCTGGAAGATGGCGCTGGTGCTGCTATCCGGCACCACCCTCTTCCTGTCCATGCCGGCCTGGGCACAAAGCCTGTCCCTGAATCTGGGGGACAACTCGGGTTCCACCAGCGGCCGCGCCATCCAGCTTCTCGCACTCATGACGGTGCTGAGCGTGGCTCCGAGCCTCATGGTGATGGTGACCTCGTTCACCCGCATCATCGTGGTGCTGCATTTCATCCGCCAGGCGGTCGGCACCCAGACCAGCCCTCCCAACATGGTGATTTCGGGGCTGGCGCTGTTTCTGACCCTGTTCGTGATGCAGCCCACCCTGGAGAAGGCCTATGCCGACGGCGTGGTACCGCTGATGGCGGGGGAGATCGACGAGAGCGAGGCCTTTGACCGCATCGTGGTCCCGTTTCACCGCTTCATGACCCGCAACGTGCGTCAGGCGGATGTCGATCTGTTCCTGCGCATCTCCCACACCATGACTCCCGCCAAGGCCGAGGAAGTGCCGCTCAAGGTCCTGATACCGGCGTTCATCATCAGCGAGCTGCGGCGGGCGTTCGAAATCGGATTTCTGATCTATATTCCCTTCGTGGTCATCGACATGGTCATCGCCTCGGTGCTCATGTCCATGGGCATGATGATGCTGCCGCCGTCGATGCTCTCGATGCCGTTCAAACTGATTTTCTTCGTGCTGGTGGACGGGTGGTCCATGCTTGCAAGCAGTCTGACCCAGAGCTTCGCCAGTTGAAGCTTGGCATCAAAACCGCCGGGTGGGGACGGTCCTGACGCCCTGGGTCACCTCGCCCGCTTTCCAGGCCAGGAAGGAGAAGATCCGGGGACGATCGTACTCACGGACACCGCTGGTCAGTCCCAGCATCAGCAGCCGCCCCTTGTGAACGTTCCGGGGCGAGGCCATCAGAGCCGCCAGGGAGGTGAACAGGGCCTGCGCCGCCTGCCGCTCGTCCGCATCCAGCCGGGTGTTGCGCTCCAGGGCCTGGGAAACGACCACCTCCAGTCCAACGATGTGGGAGACCAGTCCCGACAGGACGAGGATCGGCACCAGAACATCGTCACCATCGACGATCGACAGGACCTGCGTCAGAGTCGTGGCCAACCATCGAAGATCACCGCCGCACCAGGCGTGATGATGCAGCAGATG
>JBKACM010000019.1:0-18977 GCA_046269335.1 Alphaproteobacteria bacterium
TTCTACAACGACGAGCGTCCGCACCAGTCGTTCGATTACCAGACGCCCCGCCAGGTGTTCGAGGCCGGCCTGTGGACATGTGGACGATCGGCCCAAGGGCCGACCGGCTGCGCTTCCCCCATCTCCCCGGCCGAGGCCGGAAATATGGAGAAATGCTCGCCTTCGCCCACATGCCCACAGGCCCCACAGCAGCAACCAGAAATGTATATGCATGGTAAGAAGAAGGTGCTACAGTTCCCTGCGTCATCACCCGTCATGCGGGTGGACGCCTAGATGACCCCGGCGGGATTCTCTCTTAACTCCGCCTCTCCGCTGTCCAAGCGATGGGGTCCACCTCAATCAGTGCACTAGTGCGCAACAATGCCTATGCCGCCAAGGCGGTGACCGCGCTGGCCACCAACCTCTCGTATTCCCAAAACCAGATTTCTTCGCCATTGGCGAGGAAAATGTACGGCACGCCAAGCTGACGGGCATAGGCGAGGGCTTGCTCCTTGGCTTCAACAGGATTGATGGAGGCGCGTTTGGCCTCGATCACGGCGAGAGAATGACCGTGCCGGTTGGTCAGCATATAATCGGCCTTGGTTCTGTCGGGCAGAATGTACTCGTACCGGACGCTCTTGCCGTCCGTCAGTTTCCACCGAACATCCCGCAACTGCGCGTCTACCTTGACGCGGGAAAAGGTTTCATTGGCCTCCATGGCCGCCGTTCTCTGTGTCCGCATCAAGCTTTACGCCTACGGCAAAAGAATGACAACCTTCAGGAGATCATACTTTGACGTGTCGTGGGGCCGCACGGGGCGAGGCGTCACGTCGTCGCGATGCTCTTGTCCTTGCGGCGATTGAGCTGAAGCTGTCCGTCGCTGCCCTTGACGTAGGTGGTCTTGCCCAGGGCGAGGTTGTCCAGGATCGTCACCAACGCCCTGGGAATGGCCGCAAACTCCTTCGAGCCGCGTGATTCCTTGTTGTACACCGCTACCGCCGCCCGGATTTCATCGCGGGTGATCGGCTTTCCATCCCGTATGATCATCGGCTTCCCACTCTCATCGAAAGGGAAAGTTCAAGGTTGCGCGACATTGTGCTCCTCGAACATCTCCAATTGCCATTCCATGTCGGATTCCTCCAGCGGATAACCGCCGTCCTCGGTCGGACGCAGCACCGCCGCCGGGGCAATCTGGGCCAGGGTTACCTGGAGTTTGGCGGCGAAAGCGGCGCTGAGGCCGGCCTTCCAGGTCAGGGCGAGGATGCCCTTGGCGCTGCGGCTGTCCAGGATGGCCATCACCATGGCGGGCGCGACCCCGGCCAGAACGGCCAATCCCACCGCGACGAACATTTCTTCTCCGGTCTTCAAGGCACCGGACAGCTCCTTCTCGGTCAGGGCCCCCCTGGCCAGCAGGACCTTGGCGTTTTCGTAGGCCTCGATCACCTCTCGCCGCCAAGAGGCAGCCTCGTCCTCGGTTTCCGTCTCGTCTTCTTCGGTGGCCCAGAGGTTCGGCAGATTCCGTTCGGGAGGCGGCAGGGGCTCGGCCTGCTGCCGTAGTGCCTCTTCTTCCAGGCGGCTTCGAACGACGCGAGAGACCTCCTCCAGGAGGATCGGGTCCAGGTCGTGGCGCCGGGTCAGGACGTCCAGCAGACTGTCGGCCACGAAACGGGCCAGGCGGATGGCGACGCGGCCGGTCAGGGTCGGACGGTGCACCAGGGGTGCGTGCCAGCTTTGCCGGTCCGGGGCCCGCTCCACCAGGCGGTCCAGGGTATCTTCCCGTATCTGGGCGCTGGGGTTGGCCAGCAACGCCGCGATGGCATCCTCGTCGTCGGTGAAGACGATGGCATCGGACACCTGCTCCGCCACCCTGCCGCGGCGGGAGATGGCGGTCAGAGCCGCCGGCGTGACCGCGACGCTTTCGATGATCCCGACAAGATCTTCGTCGGACAGGACTGGCGAGAATTCCAGGATCGGCGTCGAGACCACCGCTTCCACATCCCGGGCCAGCCGGAGGATCACCTCCGGCGGAGCATCGGCTACGTCCTTCAGGGTTTCCGAGACAATCTGCCGCACCCGTACCGCCTGGTCACGGGCGAGGTGGTCCAGCACCTGATAAGTGATGCGCCTGACCCGGTCCTGGTCGTCGGTGGACAGACCCGGAGCCAGGCGGGCAATGCGGGAGGCCAGACGGGCCCGGACCTCTTCGTCCTGGTCCGATACCAGGACCATGTGAGCCTTGGCCGGGGTTGCCAGGTTCTCGGCAATGGTGCGACGGACCGAGGGATCGGTGTCCTCGGCCAAGTAGTACAGGATTTCCGGCACCACGTCACGTCGCGAGGCCAACTCGCGGCGGACTGCCGGATCCTCATCGGCGGCAACCTCCCTGGCCTGTTCATAGCTCAGGGTTCTGCCGAGAACTCGTCTGACCATGTCCAACCTTCGTGCGCGATATTCATGCCCGCCTCCGGCAGCGGTCGCGCGGCACCACCGTCCGCGATCCGGTAACTGCCCTTGCCTGAGCGTTTTACCTCGTACATTGCCGCATCGGCCCGCGCCAGCAGTGTCTCAAGGCTCTCCGGATGATGCGGTTCATAGACGGCAATGCCAAGGGACATCTGCAAGGGCCGTTCCGGGTCCCCGGAAAAGGTCTTGAGCGACGTGCCGAGTTCCAGCAGAACCCGGGCCCGATCCGTGGCCACCTCGACACCGGCCCCGTCCAGCCACAGGGCGAATTCATCGCCTCCCATCCGGGCCACCAGATCGGTGGCGCGGGTCACCCGCAACAGAAGCTCCCGCACCTGAATCAGTGCCTCGTCGCCCCGCTGATGGCCGTGGCGGTCGTTGACCAGCTTGAAGTTGTCTAGATCGACGTAAACCAGAGCCGCCGGCTTGCGTTCGTGCTGAAGGCGCGTGAAGCGACGTTCCAGATCGTTGCTGAAGGCGCGGCGATTGAGAAGGCCGGTCAGTCCGTCAGTCCGGGACAGGTTGAGAATGGCCACATGGTTGGCCACTTTGGTCAGGATCGCTCCCAGGTGACCGGCGGTGGCTTCGCACACGTATCGCTCATCGTCGTGCCAGGTCATCCGCTCGACGCGACGCCACAGGCAGACGCACCCATTGACCTCGTCCCCGACGCGGGTGACCGAGGCGAGAATCCGCCATCCGTCGACGGTGGCCTCCACCCGACGGCCGCCCGACTGCAACGAGGCCAGGACCGGGTACACCGCCCCATCGTCACCGGTTTCGCCGAAACTTGCGGCAAGAGTGAAGGACGCCCCGGCCGGGTTGTTCCGCCGTTCCGCCTCCAGGCGAAAAATCTGGCAGCCGGTAGCCCCGACACCGCGGGCCAGGGCCGCCGACGCTGCCGCCAGCATGTTTTCCGGCTCCACCGCCTCATGGGAACAGCGGACCACGTAGGATAAAAGACGTTCCCGGTTGCGGGCGCTTGCCATCTCCGACGCCCGCTCCCGCTCCTCGGTTACGTCGCGGCAGATACCCCGCACTCCGCGCCATCGCCCGTCCGGAGCGAACAGCGGCACCGCCTTCGTTGACAGGCAGGCCTGCCGCCCGTCCGCCCGTTTCAGCCACAACGTCACCTCCTCGACGGGCACGCGGGCATGGAACGGCGTGTCGTCGAGGGTGTCGGAGGCATCCGCCAGCAGCGCGGCGGGCGAGGTTCCGATCAGATCCTCCGCCCGGTATCCGAGCGTCGCCATGCCGGAGACGAAGACGAACCTTCCCGCCCCGTCGCACTCCCAGACGAAATCACCGAACGTCTCCACCAGATCCTTGTAGCGACGTCTCGATTCCACCAGGGCGGCGCGCAGGTTCATCTCAAGGGTATGGTCCCGGCCCAGGATCAATACCCCCTCCGGCTCCCGCACCGGCAGGATCGACAGGTCGAGAAGCGCGGTTCCGGAAACGGCGGGCACCTCCAGGGAATGGCGCAGGGCATCGCCGTCTTGCAGCACTCTGGTCGCCAGGGATATCAGTCCCTGCTGCTGCGATACCACGGTCGCCAGGGCGGTCGCTTGGCGATTGGCGGCCAGGACGACCCCATCGCCCCCCATCAGCAGGGCCGGCCCGGGAAAGGTGTCAAGGGCTCTTCCGGAAAGGCTCACGTCCCCAGGAAATCCCGCGCCGACAACGCGGGAACTGTCGGAAGAATCGCTGGACTCCTGTGACACGGCGCGCACCACTCTCCGTCGTCTGGACCCTGTTTTTCGCATAACCCACGGGATGGGTCAACGTGGTGAGCCGATCATGATGTCCGGTCAAGGACACGCCATGTGAGGCTTACATCGTGCTATGGAAAGTTTAGGCCAGGGCAATCGGGTGAAAATAGGAATAGGACGTTAGGTCGGGGTAAAACAGGAACAAATGGCGCATTGAGCGCCCGCGCACCCGTGTGCGCGCAAGCCAAGGGCGTGTCCGCGCCCGCCCGGCGACTGAGGGGCATGAACAAATTAGGGGTAATCGGGTTCACCCGATTGCCCTGAAGTTTAGGCGAACATTTCTTGACTTTGTGCCAGCCGCCGCCATACACTGCGCGGCATAGCGGTCGGTGGAGAATACGCACGCTGCCCGCACCATACTAGACGAGGGCGCCTGTTTTCCGCAGGTGCCCTCGGGCGTTTATGGAGAACGAGATGCGGCGAACGGCGGTGTTTGTTGATGCCGGGTACGTGTTCGCTCAAGGGTCCGTGCTGCTGACTGGGACCAAACAACCCCGCGAATTCCTTTCATTGAGCATCCAGGCGATCCTGACCGCTTTTGACGGTGTTGTCAAAAGCCAGTCTGGCCTTCCTCTTCTGCGGGTCTATTGGTACGACGCCATGAGGCACGGTCGTTTGTCGCCGGAACAGGAGAAGCTCGCCGATTCCGGGAACATCAAGCTCCGGCTGGGGCAGCTCAATTCTAACGGCGAGCAGAAAGGGGTGGACGCTCTCATCGTCACCGACCTCATCGAGCTTGCCAGGAACCAAGCCATTGCCGATGCCGTGCTGATGTCAGGCGATGAGGACATTCGCATCGGCGTGGTCCTGGCCCAGCAGTTCGGCGTGCGTGTTCACCTTGTCGGTATCCACCCACTGCATGGTAACCAGAGCCGCGCGTTGATCCAGGAGGCCGATACCACGACCGAGTGGGATAAGGCCAAGATCGGGACGTTTCTGGCCTATTCTCCGCCGGTAGCGCCGCTTCCGTCTGCCGCCGTCGTCGTGTCGGGAGAGATCGACACCATGGTCGAATCGCTGGTCGCGGCTTTGTCCCCGTCGGATCTCGCGGAGTTGAAGGCGTTGTTCGCCTCCGGTAGCATCAGCATCCCGGCTGAGCACGACAAAAAACTGCTCCGCGTCGGGCGACGGTATCATGAGCAGCAGACCCTGAACCCCTCGGAAAAAGAGGCTCTGCGGGTTGCTTTCTTGCGATTGGTCCTGGCGCGCTGATGCGCGCGGTGCCTTGGAGTCTGTCTGGAGACTTAATCGTATGATTTCAACGGCCCGTGATGGACGCCCGGTTTGTCGAAGACGGCTCATGATGCTTCCTGCATCACATCGCCGCCTTCTCCTGCCGGATCGTCTCATCTCGAACCGTTGAAATCATACGATTAAGTCTCCAGACAGACTCTTATCCCGGCGGTCTCCAGCGATGATCCTAGGCAAGATTTTCTCCGCGCTCCGTCCCCATCTTCTCACCCTGTTTGGCGTGCTGCTGGCGGTGACGCTGCTGTATTTTGCCGTGCAGGGGGCCGACTGGGCCGAACTGGGCGCACTGCTGCGTCAGGCCCGCCTGGAGGATCTGACGATGGCGGCGGGCATCATGCTGGTGTCGTTCCTGCTGCGGGGGCGACGGTGGCAGGTGCTGCTGAGCGCGGGTGGCAGGATCGGCTATTCCACGGTGTTCTGGGCCAACATGAGCGGCTATCTGGCCAACAACTATCTGCCGGCCCGGGCCGGGGAGGTGTTGCGAACCATGCTGCTGGCCCGGGCTACCGGATGGAGCCGGGGGTTCATCTTCGGTACCGTCCTGGTGGAACGGGGACTGGATGCGGTCACGCTGGTGGCTCTGGGCGGGATCGCGGTGGCGGTGGAGGAGTTCGTACCGGTGGCCATGGCCCGTTCCGCTTCGGTCCTGGGATTGCTGGCGGTCGTTGCCCTGTTGGGACTGCTGGCGGTGGAGTGGGTACACCGGGTGGTGGAGGGGATCGTGCGGCGGCTGCCGCTGGCCCCGGAACGGGAAGCCTGGGTTCTGGATCTGGGACGTCTGTTCTTCGAGGGGGTAAAGGCTTTTCGTTCGCCGGTCCGGGCCTGGGGATTTCTGGTCATCACCCTGATGGTGTGGTTCCTGGACAGTTCGGCCATGTTTTTGATCGCCCGCTCGGTCGGACTCACCCTCAGCTTCTCCGGGTCCCTGCTGCTGGTCACGGCCCTGGGGCTGTCCAGCGCCGCTCCCTCAACGCCGGGGTTCGTCGGCGTCTACCAGTTCGTGGCGGTGACCGTCCTGACTCCGTTCGGGTTTTCGCGCAGTCAGGCTCTGGCGACGGTGCTGGCCTACCAGTTCGTCGTCTACGTGATCATCACGGTCGTCGGGCTGATCGGGCTGTGGCGGATGAGACGGGGCCGCAGGCCGGGAGGGTCATGACAACCACGCTGCGGAGTGTCTCGGCATCCACGCGGCTTCCCGACAGCACCACGCCGACCCGCTTGCCCGCGAAATCGTCTTTCCGCTCCAGCAGGGCCGCCAACGCCGCCGCCGCCGCCGGGTCGGCGAGGCTGTGGGTGTCGCGGAGGTAATACCCCATAGCGGCCAGGGTCTTTTCCTTCGTCACCGTCACCACGTCGGCGGCCCCGTCCAGGATCTTTTCCAGAGCTGCCTCGTCGATATCGGCGGACGGGGAGGCGGAGACGTTGCGTCCGGCCCGGAACGACAGGGCATAGTCGGGACGGTGCTCCGGCACCACGCCGATGATGCGGGTTCCAAGACCCAGGGCATCGCGAGCGGCGATCATGCCGCACAATCCCACCCCGGCTCCCAGGGGGACGAACACGGCCTCCAGGTCCGCCACCGCCCGCAGCATCTCCAGGCCACCGGTGGCCGCTCCCTGGACCAGCCAGCGGTGAAACGGCGGCACCACGTGATAGTTCCGGGTAGCGGCCAGAACCAGCGCTTCTTCCGTTGTCGCCGCGGCGTTGGCTCCGGCCTCGATCCCCTCCACCGTCGGTCCCAGGGCGCGCAGGGCAGCCAGTTGCTCAGGAGCGGTTCCCACCGGAACCACCACCTTGGGGGACATGCCGGCCAGGCGGGCCGCCAGGGCGACGGCATAGCCATGATCGCAGTCTCCGTCCGGGGTCGCGGTCACCACCGTGCGCATACAGGGACGCCGTTCCCGCAGAAGACCGACGTAGTTGAGGGCACCCCGCAACTTGTAGGTGCCAGCCGGGTTCAAGGCCTCATGCTTGACCCAAACCTCGCACTCCGCCCGTGTCGACAGTCCGGGCCAGGCGATTTGCGGCGTTGGGGCCATGCGCCGGGCAACCCGGCCCGCCGCCGTCTCCAGGTCCGCAAGCGCCAATTCTTCCATCATTCCGTGTCCCTACAGCGCTTCCGGCGTGACGTTCCAGCGCTCCAGGCAGAAATCCCCGTCCACTTCCGTCATCAGGCCCAGATGGCCGGTCTTCATCTGGAACGAGGCCGGGGGTTCGACCTTGGCGCACACCGGATCGGCCAGCCGGGCGAAAAAGCGCAAAGTCCCATTGCTGCTGACCACCATTACCGGAGCCTTCAAACCAGAGCCGCCGTGCCGCCGGCGCAGGTCCTCGGCGAAACTGGTAATGCCCGCGAAGAGTGCGTCGCGACGGGTCGGCCATCCCGCGTCCTCGGGCCAGCGGTCATGCTGGCTCCAGGCCGCCAGAGCTTCGCCCTGTCCCAGTTCACGTTCGATCTCCTCGGAAGTCCGCCCGGCCCAGGGGCCATAGTTGACCTCGTTGAGCCGAGTGTCCTCGACGATCTCGATGCCACCACCCAGATTGGCGACGACGATGTCCGCATATCCCCGGGTGCGGCGTAAGGTAGCGGAGTAGATCACGCTCGGCACCAGTCCCGTCCGTCGCAGAGCCTTCGCCGCCGCTTCCGCCTGGGCCACGCCGCTGGCCACCAGCGGCAGGTCGGTTTCGGACCCGACCCACACCACCCGGTCGCCGGGGGCGAAGGTGTTGCCGTGCCGGGAAAACACGATGCGCATGGTCCTTATGCCTCCAGAAGCTCGCCTTCGGTATCGATGATGCGCTCGATCATCGGAATGTCCTCCGGAGCATCCACCGCCGAATGGGTACGATTGCGATAATCCACGACCACCACCTTGATGGGAATGCCGTTCTCCAGTGCCCGGAGCTGTTCAAGCTGCTCCGCGATTTCCAGCGGCGTCTGGGGCAGGGTGGCCAGTTCCACCAGGGTATCGGAACGATAGCCGTAGATTCCGATATGGCGATAGACCGGTGGCGGGTCCATATCCCGGATGCGCAGGTAGGGAATGATCGCCTTGGAGAAATACAGCGCCCAGCCGTTCTTGTCGAACGTCACGGTGGTGCCGCTGGTGGGGCTTGCCTTCTTCAGTTCCTGAAGTTCCGCCACCTGCGCCCAACTGCACTGCATGGCGGCGGTGACGAGTTGAAGCTTTGGATCTTCCAGGAACGCATCCACCAGGGCCTGCACCACCCAGGGCGGGGTCAGCACGGCGTCTCCCTGGAGATTGATGACGGCATCGGGCCGCTTCGCAAGCTTGCCGATCGCCTCGCGGGCGCGTTCGGTGCCGTTCTCGCATTCGGGGGAGGTCATGATGGCCTTCGCTCCGAAGCCCTCGGCAAAGGCCTTGATGCGCTCGTCCTCGGTGGCCACGTAGACCTCGCTGACGCCTCTGACCGCCTTGGCGATACCCCAGACACGTTCCAGAAGGCTCCTGCCGCGAATCTGGACCATCGGCTTGCCCGGATAGCGCCGCGACCCGTATCGGGCCGGAATTACGATTGCGATGTCCACTGGCATTTCCCTCCTTATACGCGGATCAGAAAATTCTGACCCGCTGCGTTCAGTCGCCACGCAGGCTCACGCCGCAGAAGCGGCGACCCGTCATGCCAGCAGGCATGCGTTCCGCATGACGTCGCGGGCTCCAAAGCCACGGGCCAATGGTTCGTGGCTTTGGCATCATACTTCCCGCAGATAGGTTTCATAGGCCTCGGCCCCGGGGTAGACGGCGGCCCAGGAGGTGCCACCGACGCGATGCTCCTGGTCGTCCCGCTTCTCGGATTCGAAATTGTAGGCACGCATCAGCCACAGCAGCTCATAGGCCCGCAGCAATTCGTCATCCATCTTTGTCCCGTCTCCCCGGCCTCCGACGTAGCCCTCTACGAAGGCGGCGAACAGGGCCTTGTCCGGGGTCAGGGTGCGGTCGGGGCCGACCCGGCTCCAGTATTTCATCTTGACCAGGTCCAGCTCCGGGCACTCCACCACCCAGTTGTCCCAGTCGATGATGCGGCGTGCCCCTCCCGGCTCGGCGATGATGTTGGCCCCGGAGTAGTCGTTGTGGACCAGGCACGGAGGCCCCGGTCGCAGGTCAGAGATATCCACGGCTCGCAGCCGCCTCACCACCGCGGGCGGCAGGCGGGGCGTAGCGGCGGCAAGCTCGCGCCCGAATGCCGCCTCGAAATTGGCCCGCCACGACAGCGGCGTACGGTGGATGGCGAAGATATCCGGATAGAACGCCTCGAACCGGACCCGGTGGACCCGCGCCAGATCCCGACCGGCGTGAAAATACTGGTCCGGCGACGGCTGGTTCCACAGAACCTCCCCGTCCACCCATTCGTAGATGAAAAAGGGAAACGGCAGGGATTGCAGTGACCAGTCATAGTAGACGATGCTCCGTACCAGAGCGTGCCGGACATGCCCCCCGACCGGGGCCCTCAGGATGCTGTCAATAATGCCACCCGCGACGGCATCGCTGCCGCCGAGACTGTTGTGATAGATCAGCAGGATGGCGAAAACCTCCTTGATGATCGTCTTTTCGTAGCGAAACCGGTAGCTGTTGGACGCGATCCGTACCCCGAGGAAGCGCCCCTGATAGCGGATCTTGAAGATGCTGTTGACGTTGCCGGAGATGGTATCGCAAATCTCGATCCGCCCATCCCCGCCAAGCCGCCGCATCAGCACGCCGCCGACCACCTGGGCCACGTGATCGATGTCCAGCGTGGGCCCCGCGGGTACCTCTCCTGAGACGATGCCGCTCATCGGGTCTGTCCACCCCTGTCATACCGAAACGATGGTGCCAAATCGCCACGCGGGCTTGCAATGGCCGTGAAAATGGCACAAAGCCTATGAGCACGCAATGCCAGGGCAATAGGGCAATACCAACGGTACGAGCTTTGACTCGTACCGTTGGGAGCCCACGACCGTGGGCCGGCGGCCGTCCGCCGCAAGCCCGCACGGCGTTTGAGTGCATAAGGGTCAGACTTGTCTGACCCTGGTATGGATATGAGGTAGCGTATGCGAGGCTATTTCGGCATCGGCGTGGAGCGTATCAACAAGCCCTACAACGTCGGCAGCCTGTTCCGCTCGGCCCACGCCTTTCACGCCGGTTTTGTTTTCACCGTCGCCGCCGATTATGAACGAAGACAGGGTCACCGCACTGACACTTCCGATACCCTTGGGCAACTGCCCTTCTACGCCTTTCCCGACGTCTCCAGCCTGCTTCTTCCCAAGGGCTGTCGTCTGGTGGGGGTCGAGTTGATGGACGAGGCCGTGGAACTGCCCAGTTTCCGCCACCCGCTCCAGGCCGCCTACGTGCTGGGACCGGAACGGGGGTCCCTCAGCCCGGAGATGGTGGCCCGTTGCGATTTCCTGGTGAAAATCCCGACCCGCTTCTGTCTCAACGTCGGTATCGCCGGAGTGCTGATCATGTATGACCGACTGCTCAGCCGGGGGCGCTTTCCGGAACGGCCGGTGGTTCCGGGCGGTCCCATCGAGCCGCTTCCCGCCCACCAGGCCGGCGGTCCCATTCTGCGCCGCCTGGATCGTTTTCGCGAGGCCCCGCCCCTGGAGGAGGTCGCCGTTGCCGAGGCGGCGGGGGCGCGGAAACGCGGATAGTATGCATTCCACTTTTCCGGTTTTTCAAGGCATGAGAATTGCTTGACGCGCTCGGGGTGTTGGGTGCGCGACAGGGGTGGAAGGTGAAGGATGAGACTGCGGATAGGGCCACGCATCATTGGAATAGCCGCGTTTGCCGCAAGTCTTGGTCTGGCGGCCGTCGTCACCACCAATCATGTTCAACAGCAGACGATCGTGGAAGAGCAGAATGAACAGGCGATGGTGCGTCTCGCCGAAAGTGTCCGACACAGTCTTGAGACGATCATGCTGGGCGGTTACGCTGATATTGCCCAGGATTTCGCGACAAATCTGAAAAAGGTAAATGATGTTCGTGAGCTCGTCATTCTTCGGACGTCGGGTATCGAAGCTTTTCGCCGCAACGAAACGATCAACGAAGTTAACCGGCGTCGTGGCAACGAAGATTTTTCTCCACGAGAGAAAGAAGAGACGGTCCAGGTATTGAAACCGGACATGGCCGCTTTCAAAACGGCGGTTGACGAGGTTCGTATGGTTCAAATCCGGGAAACCAGCCCCGAGGGCGAGCCGTTGCTGTCACTTCTGATACCCATTCCCAATAATAAGAAATGTCATCAGTGCCATGGTGGCAACCACAAGGTGCGCGGCGTCATCAAGCTCACGACGTCGCTGTTGCGCGTTGAGCGGGAAATGGAAGAATCACGCAACCGATCGGTCATGATCCTGATCAGCGCCGTATTACTGGTGGTTGTGGTGACCGGGGTCAGTCTTTACAGAGGCGTCATCCGTTCGCTCGGACAGTTGACCGCAACGATGCAGGCTCTGGCCACCGGGGACACGGAAACGGTCATTCCGCTGGTTGGGCGAAAGGATGAAATAGGCGAGATGGCGCGGGCCGTCGGCGTTTTCAAGGATAACGCCGTTGCCATCGAGCGGATGCGGCTCGAACGCGAGGAGATGAATGCCAGGGTGGCGGCGGAACGGCAGAATGACTTGCGCAGGATGGCGGATGAGGTCGAACTGGGTGTCAAGGATGTGGCGGCGCGGGTGGCGGCCTCGGCCAAGATCGTTGAGACGACGGCCGCCGGAATGTTTACGCTGGCGGTCGGGACCTCGGCCCAGGCGCAGCGGGCCCAATACGCCGCCACGGATGCCAGCGCCAACTCCACCGATGCTGCCGGGGCTGCGGAAGCGCTGATCGAGGCGGGAAGTCAACTCAGCAAGGGCATCGACGAAACCGGCGTGGCGGCCGAAGGGGCCTGGAATGAAACTGGGCGGGCGGGTGAAACCATTTCCCGGCTTGAACAAGCGGCGACCAAGATTTCCGAGGTCATCAGGATGATCGAGATGATCGCCTCCCAGACCAGGCTGCTGGCGCTCAACGCCACGATCGAGGCGACACATGCCGGGGAACTGGGTAAGGGGTTCGCCATCGTTGCCAGGGAAGTCAGGAAACTCGCCGGAGAAAGTGCCACGGCCGTGGAGACGATCCGATCCCTGGTCGCGGATGTTCAGCATACGACCGGGGACGCGGTTGGTGCCATCGGCGGCATTCGGGCGGCGATCGACCAGGTCAACGCCGTCACTCATCGGGCGGTTGACCTGATGGACGCGCAGCGTCAGTCCGCGAAATCGATCGCCAATGCCTTGACGGACGTCCGCCAACTCAGCAACAGCGCCTCGGAAAACATCTCCGGGGTTACCGAAGCGGCCACCAAAACGGGCACGGCGGCCCAGGAGCTGCTGGGAGCTGCGGCCACCATGACGTCTGAATCCGAGCGACTTGCGGAACTGATCGATGCCTTTCTTGCAAAACTGAGAACTTGACCCGCTTTTCTCATGAGTCCCCGTGAGAAAAGCGGGCTAAATTATCGACCGGCGTTTACCAATTTTCCATAACTAGCTGCTACGATGCGCGGGTTGGACGTTTCTCGCCGAAGCGGGTTCGCCCGGGTGCGCGGGGGGGGTCGTGTGGCCTTCGGTTGATCTGAAGGGCTACTGCGGAATTGGGCTTCGGCAATGGTGACAGAACCAACCACTCCGGGCGGAGGGCCCGCGCCTGCGGGTGTGCGGGAGTCGGTCCGGGTGGCCGGGCACACCATTCCCAGGGAAGTGCTGGAGGACATCCGCCAGGCCAGCGACAAGAGCGGTGTCAGCTTTCGGTTCCTGCTGGCGGAGGCGAGCCGGGAGAGCGGCTTCCAGTCCACCGCCCGTCACAGGGTGACCGGCGCGTCCGGCGTCTTCCAGTTCACCAAACAGACCTGGCTCGACATGATCAAGCGTCATGGTGCCGAGTATGGTCATGCCGATCTCGCCGACAAGATCAACCGCAGTCCCAAGGGGGAGTACTACGTCACCGACCCGGTGGCCCGAACCGCCGTCAATGAATTGCGGCGGGACAGTGGCATGTCGGCATCCATGGCGGCCGAGTACGCCAAGGAAAACCGGTCCTTTCTGGAACGTTCCCTGAAGCGTCCCGTTTCCGATGGCGAGGTCTATCTCGCCCATTTTCTGGGGCCCGCCGGTGCCGCCCGGTTGATCAAGGCCAATCCGAACCAGGCCGCCGATCAGATTCTACCGGGGGCCGCCAGTCACAACCGCAGAATCTTCTATGACGCCGCCGACCAGAGGCCGCGTACCGTCGCCGAGGTCACCAGGACTCTCTACAGCACCATCAATCACTCGATGCGTCAGTTCGCGAGCCTCGCGCCGGCGGGCGATGCAAAGCAGGTTGCTTCCGCCGCTCCCATGCCTCCGAAACCTGGGCATCGTCCCGTAGAGCTGGCCGCACCGAAACCGACGCCAGAAACCCCGCCGGTTCTGGCCGTTGCTTCCCTCCCTCCGAAACCGGGGCATCGTCCCGTGGAGCTGGCCGCGCCGAAACTGACGCCGGAGGCCCCGGCGGTTCTGGCCGCGGCGGAAGGAAAGCCGGAACCGTTGGTGGGAGATGGCGTGCCGGAGGATGCCTTCGCCTCCTTCACCCCCAGACTGCACGCGGTGGTCGGTGTTCCCCAGTGGCAGGATCAGGGCGTACCGCCATCGGCCCAGACCGCCACGGCCCCTTTTCCCTCCGCTCCGGTTCCCACCGCGTCTCTCAATACCTTGCTGATGGCCCAGGCGGATACGGGATACCGGGGGATGGAGCCGACCGGGGTTTCGGTGGCGATGCCTCCGCCCCTGGCGGGCCGGGGACAGGCCCCACAGCCCAGGCAGGGCGGGACCGGCGAGACTATGATGGACGTGATCGTGCGTTCCCTGTTCAGCACCCGCCAGGGGTAGTCGCGTCGCGGGCCGTTCCGGGATCACGCGCCAGGCAGCCTCGATACCCCAGCCTGTCCATGACCGCCCCATGGTCCCGCTCGATGCGGGCGACCTGGGCGGGGGTCAGGGTGTCGCGCCAGCCGCCCACCTCGCCCCTGCGAAAGAAGGCCGAGACACCGGCCGGGCGTTCGCGAAATCCGTGGCGCGCCTCCTGTTCCCGCAGGACCTCAAAGCGGGTGGCCTCGACCGCGCCGGCCAGGGCCGCCTCTCCGGCCTCTATTCCGAAGGTCTTTGCCACCTTGTGCAGACCGGCCACGGGGTCGACCCGCATGTCCTCGTACCGCAGGAGACAAATCGGAAAGGGAGCCTCGTCGAGCCAGCTTTCCACGTGACGGCTCCAGGTCAGCAACGGTTGCGTCAGGTGCGGGGGGAGCCTGGAGCCGGCGGGGGAGAAGACCGCTTCCGGGTCGTTCAGGAAGGCGATGGCCCGATCGATGGAGACGGTCAGATGATGCGCCAGGGAGGGCACCACGTCCCTGGGGTCCCGCACGATGTAGACGGCGGCGGCGGTCGCCTCGGGCGGAAACAAGGGCTCGCCGGCCGGGGTCCGGAGGCAGGCTTCGTGCGCTTTCCAGATGGCCGGTCCCGTCACCCGGGCCGCGATGGTGCGGAAGACCTCCGGCCGCGCGCACAGGATCTCCGAGGGTGTCAGGTCCGAGGCCTCGATGTCCAGCGCTCGGTCGAAATTCCGCCGTGAATAGGCGGAGGCATCCCAGACCGCCGTGGTTTCGTTGATATCGACTGCTCCTCCCCCCCGGCGCAGGCTGGCCAGGGCCAACCTCAGCCAGGTATTGCCGGATTTCGGATAGGAGGCGAGCCAGGAAAGTCCGCTCACGGCCCGATCCCCAGTAGGCCTGGCAGTTTCCTGGCAAAGTCGGGCAGATGGCGAACACCCTGGGGGCGGAACAGGCGAAACTGCGGTACCTGTTCCGCCAGGCGGGAGACGTCGCGAAAGATCCGTGCGTCCAGTCCAAGACGCCGTGCCGCCCCCAGTCGGTAGACGTTGTCGCGCACCGCCTGTACCGCCGCAAGCCCGGTCCAGCGTTCGGCCGTCGGTCGATCCGACAGGCGATTTTCCATCAGATGACAGACCGCCGCCAGCGGCAGTGGCGTGGCGTAAAACCGTTCCGCTACCGAACACTCGAATTTTTCGAAGGCCTCCTCGCTCCGCAGCCTGCGACCCGGTGACAGGTCCAGTGCCTCCAAGGTGTCCCGCCAGAGTTTTTGTCTGGGAAACGAGGGCAGCACCATCGGCGGGTTCTTCTCCGCCGGAACCAGAACCGTGGCGTCGTCACTGACCAGCCGGTATCCCGCCTGCACCAGCGCTGCCGCCAACGCCGATTTGCCGAGGCCGGAATCTCCGGCGAACGCCACCGCCCGGTCTCCGAATGCGACGCAGCTTGCGTGCAGGGGCAGAAGTCCGCGCTGGTGGCAAAGGATGCCGAACACGGTGCCCAGCAGGAACAGGGCGATATCGGGAGCCTCGGCGGCCATGGCGGGAGCCACCACGATGTCACGTCCATCCCGCAGCAGGTATGTGGCGACGCCCGGAATCCCGAACCGGACCGAACCATCGTCTCCCAGGTGCAGAAACCGGCTGGTGTAGGTCTCCCCGGCTACGGACGCCGGGATCTCGCCGACGCGAATGGTAAGATCCACTTCCCGGTCATCCTCCCCCCGCCAGGGAGGCAGCTCCGGCAGAGGCAGTTCGGAATGGACGCGCCAGCCGCAGAGACTGAGGTCCGCCGTCAACTCATTGGCTCCTCGTGTATACGCAGGCCGGGAAATTCCGGCCTGCTGCGTTCAATCGCCACGCAGGCTCACGCCGCAGGGGCGGCGGCCCGTGGTCACGGGCTCCAACGGTCGGAAGAATCGACCGTTGGTATGAGGCATGGCAGGGCCAGGACCAGGGCCGTGAGGCCCCACAACAGGGCCTGGTGGTTGACGAGGCCCTCGGAGACGGGAATCGCCAGGGCCCCCAGGGCAATGATCCCCGCCATCAGACGTTCCTCGATGAAATCGGAGGGGGCGGGGGAGGGGGAGGGCGCGCGGCCGGTGATGGCAAGGAACAGGAAAGCCACCGCCGGGATCAGAAGGGTCAGGGTCGGAAAATTTCGGTAACGCGGATCGGCCACCAGACCCAGAGTGATCGCGCCGGCGTAGAACAGGGTCACCCCCCGCAAGGTGCCGAGGAGCCTGGGACGCCAGTCGCCGACCCGCCCGGATCGTACCCAGGAAAAAGCCTCGTGCAGGGAGGTGGGCGGCTGGCTTCCGGTGGCTCCGGTCAGGACCAGCCAGGCCACCAGCGCCGAGACACCAACCCCGGTCCCCCCCCTGGGCCCACTCGTACCAGGTCCTGTTGACGGTCATGACGTACTCGCCGTGCAGCACCAGCAAGGAGCCGGCCGCCTGGGCCGCGACCGCAAGGCCGAACCAGCGGAGGGGCCGCGGGATCGGTCCACGCCCCAGGAGCCACAGCAACGGCAGCCCCCCCAGTATCGCGGAGAATATGAACCGGGATCGCCATTCCGGGTGTTCGCTGACCCCACCGGACAGCGGGAACTTTGGCTGCCGTTCGCCGTCATACAGGCCCCAGGTGCCGCCGACCGTACCCTCCAGCGCCGTCTTCCAGGGTTGATCGAACGACTCGATGAGGTTGTAGTCTACACCCTCGGCCCCAGCCATGGCGATGAAGGACCGGACGAAATGGGCCTGGTTGACCCGTCCCGGCAGGGCCGGCCCCCGCATGCGGCCGGCGCTCGGCCAGCCGGTTTCACCGATCAGCAACGGCCTGCCAGGGAAAGCCTTCCGGACCCGGTCCAGAACCGCCCTAACGTGCGGCACCGCCGCGTTGACCGATACCGGATCGTCTTCCCAGTAGGGCAGGATGTGGACGGTGACGAAGTCCGTATCCTGGGCCAGTTCCGGATTGCGGATCCAGAACTCCCAGACATCGGCGTAGGTCACCGGTACCTTCACCCGCGAGCGCACCTGACGCAGGTACTCCCCCAGGCGCGCGGCCGGCAGATCCCGGCGCAGGAGCACTTCGTTGCCGACCACGACCGCCCTGACGACGTCGGCGTTGGCGTTGGCCAGGGAGATTACCGTTTCCGTCTGAACGGCGTTCTTCGCCAGATCGGCCCCAAGCCAGAGTCCCAGCAGAACCTTCATGCCATGAGCCCGGGCCAGACGGGGGACCTCGGCCAGCCCTTGTTCCACGCCGTAGGTGCGCAGGCAATCGGTGAACCGGGACAGGTGAGCAAGATCCCGATCAATCTGCTCTGGGGGAATCTGCGTTTCCGCCTTCAGGGGCGACTGGCTGCCGACATAGGGCGTATACGACACGCAGGCGACCTTGTGCCCCGTCACCTCGGGCAGGGGCTCAGGTTCGCCGAGCCATTTCCAGGCCAGGAAACACAGGCCCACCGCCAGTACGAGTGCCGGCAGGCCGAACAGGATTCCCTGGGGCAGACGTGACATGAGGACCATTTTCCCGTGACGATACCCGACCGGGGTACGGCAAACGGGACGGGAAAGCAAGCAACTCGTCCAGGGTAATCGAGTGAACCCCTTGCTGCCCTTGCATCCGCCCGACTTCATGACCACAATCATGGTCTCAAGCAAGGAGGCCTCCATGGGTGTCATCGCTGCCGGAGAATTCAAGGCGAAGTGCCTGCATATCCTTGACGAGGTGAGCAAGACACGTGAGCCGATGACGGTCACCAAGCGAGGCAAGCCGGTGGCGCGTATCGTCCCCATCCCCGTGGAATCGGGGAGCCGTTACGGTATTGCCAAGGGGACCATCTCCTATGCCGAGGATGACGACCTTCTCTCGACCGGCGAGGCGTGGGATGTCGACCAGTGACCGTCGTTCTCGACACGCATAGCTGGATCTGGTTCCTGAACGCCGATCCAAGACTTGGGCGTGACGCGCGAACCGCGATCGAGGCGGCAACTTTGCAGGATGGTGCCGTTCTGTCCGCGATTTCGTTGTGGGAGATTTCGATGCTTGTCGCGCGGGGTCGGTTGACGTTGCCTCGTGACCCGCGCGAATGGCTGGAGTTCCACCTCGCCAGCCCCGGATTCACTGTCCACCCGCTGTCGATTGCGGTTGCCGTCGGCAGCAATCGGCTCCCCGCTGACCCCCATGGCGATCCCGCCGATCGCATCATCATCGCGACGGCGCGTCACCTGGATGCGCCCCAGGTAACGGCCGATCAGAAGATTCTGTCCTATGCCAAGGACGGTCACGTCAAGGCGCTCGATGCCAGGTCATGACCCGAAGGGGACCCTTCTTGCGTCCACCCTCGCCACTCAGGCTCACAAACCGCGCGCTGATACCAACGGTCGGAGAGCTTGACTCTTCCGCCTGTTGGAGCCCGCGACGTCATGCGGGACGCATACCCTCCGGGCATGACGGACCGGCACCTGACCTTCCCCAGATTGAGTGGACACCGGGTTAAGCGGCCCAAAGCTCTGTTTGCTCTGGGGTAATACCAGACCGAGATGAGCTTGACTCATCACGGTCTGGGAATGGCGCATTGAGCGCCCGCGCGATCGTTCGC
>JBKACM010000001.1:0-52819 GCA_046269335.1 Alphaproteobacteria bacterium
GTCGAAGCCGAGGTGAAATAACGCCGCGGGGGGCCCCTTTCGTGGCCACCCGCCCTCCCCGCGACCATATCCCGTTCGAGTTACGCATCGGAGTCTGTTCATGGCACCCAAGGTTCTGGTCAGTGATAAGCTGAGCGCCGCCGCCGTCCAGGTCTTCAAGGATCGCGGGGTCGAGGTTGACGTCAAGACGTCCCTCACCCCCGAGGAACTGAAAGCCTGCATTGGCGAGTACGATGGACTGGCCATCCGCTCGGCGACCAAGGTCACCGCCGATCTCCTGTCCGCCGCCACGAAACTGAAGGTGGTCGGACGCGCGGGTATTGGCGTGGACAACGTCGACGTTCCGGCGGCGACCCTGCGCGGTATCGTGGTGATGAACACGCCGTTCGGCAACGCCATCACCACCGCCGAACACGCCATCGCCCTGATGATGGCCCTGGCCCGGCAGTTGCCGGTGGCCAACGCCTCCACCCATGCCGGCAAGTGGGAAAAGAACCGCTTCATGGGGGTGGAACTGTTCTGCAAGACCCTGGGCATCATCGGCTGCGGCAACATCGGCGCCAACGTGGCGGAGCGGGCGCTTGGCCTCAAAATGAAGGTGGTCGCCTACGACCCCTTCCTTTCGGAGGAACGGGCGGCTGACCTGGGTGTGGAGAAGGTGGAACTGGACGAGCTGTTCGCCCGCTCCGACTTCATCACCCTGCATACCCCCCTGACCGACTCTACCCGTGGCATCATCGATGCCAAGGCCATCGCCAAGATGAAGAGGGGCGTCTACATCGTCAACTGCGCCCGGGGCGGATTGGTGGTGGAGACGGATCTCAAGGCGGCATTGGACAGCGGACACGTCAAGGGAGCCGCCTTCGATGTCTTCGAAGTGGAACCCGCCAAGACGAACTCGCTGTTCAACATGGAGCAGGTGGTGGCGACCCCCCATCTCGGCGCTTCCACCGTCGAAGCTCAGGAGAACGTGGCCCTGCAGGTTGCCGAGCAGATGTCCGACTACCTCCTGAGCGGGGCGGTCACCAACGCCCTCAACATGCCGTCGGTGTCGGCCGAGGACGCCCCCCGACTCAATCCCTACATGAGACTGGCCAGGGAGATTGGCAGCTTCCTCGGTCAGCTTACGGTTCAGGGCTTCAAGGCGGTCCAGATCGATTACGCCGGCGAGGTGGCGCATCTCAATTGCCGCCCCCTGACCCAGGTGGTGTTGCAGGGCCTGCTGGCCCCATCCATGGCCAGCGTCAACATGGTCAACGCCCCGGTGATCGCCAGGGAACGGAACATCGGTGTAACCGAGGCCAGGAACGAACAGTGTAACGACTACAACAACCTGATCCGGCTCACCGTCACCACGGATCGGGACGTTCGCTCCATCGCGGCGACCCTGATGCACAACCGTCAGCCCCGGATCGTGGCCATCAACGACATCCCCATCGATGCGGTACTGGGGCCGCACGTACTCTATGTCCGCAACGAGGACAAACCCGGGTTCATTGGTCGCCTGGGAACGGCCCTGGGTGCGGCCGGCATCAATATCGCCACCTTCCATCTTGGACGGGTGGCGGCGGGCGAGGACGCCATCGCCCTGGTACAGGTGGACCAGCCGCTCCCCACCGAGCTTCTGGAACAGGTTCGCGCCCTTCACAGCGTGGTGCAGGCCGTGGCCTTGCGCTTCTGAGCCCGAAATTAGATCGGAGGGGATCATGATTATTCCAGGCGCGGCCCAGGCCTCCAAGAATGTGATCGCATGGGCCGACCGCCCGGAATGGAAAGGTCTGCGCTCCCGCGTTCTGGATGAACATTTCTCCGCGGCCCGGCGAGCATTGGGAGGTGAGAGCACCAGGGTCGCCGAAAAACTGGGGGATGACTATTTCACCCTGGCGGTCGTGTGTGCTCTGGAGGACTTCTTTTCCCGAAGATTCGGGGAAGAGAACGTCAACATCATCGATGACTATTTGAAGCGGCGTGGCTGGCGAGAGGCCGTGCCGGGTCGGCGCTACCTTTCGGCACTGCGGGACTCGTCCATGAGTCTTTATGAGGTCGTGGAGGTGGACCGTAATGAACACCTGGTATTGCGGGATCTTCTCCGGGGTGGCGACGGTATCAAGGTGGAGGATCGGCGCGGGTCCCAGACGGCGGAAGTCGGGGATCGAATGGGGGCCAGGGTCCTGGTCGTCAACAATCACCCGGTTTTGAGCGCCGGGATTCTTTCCTTTCCCACCGATGTCGCGACGGTGATGGAGGCGACCTTTCAGCGGAGCATCGACGCGGTCCGGGATCATGCCATCGCCAACGCCAGGGAAGACGAAAAGGTGGGGGAGATCACTTCCGAGCAATGGCGACAGGTGGTGGTCCAACGAAGCGCCGTCGTATTTACCCAGAACTGGCTGGCGTACATCATGGCTGTCGCGGCCGGGGTCACCGCCGGGGATCGCTCTCCCGGAGAGAGCACACCGGACAAAACGGAACCGTAGTTTCAGCCCATGACGAAAAAAGATGCCGGATCGGCAGGGGGGCGCGATCCGGCACAAGGTAGACAGAGGGAGCTCACGTCCACAGAAATGGACGGGGCCTTTGCGCCCGGTCGCACCAGGTCCTCCAAAGACCAGGCGAACCGAACGCAGGGAGCATTCAAGCACTGCGGCCCACCTGTTTCCGTGACAATTCGCAAGTTTCATAAAATATTTCCCGCTCGCCGTCGGGAATCTTCCGATGATCACTTGCGAATGGGTTCGAGGCATGAAATGGTCCGGCGGTTGGTTTCCCGGACGGAAGGTGAACCAGGATGGCTCTGATACCCGGTGCCCAGCTTCCCGGGGGTTCGCCCCCTACCGACGAGAGCGGCTACAAAACCCCCGGTATTTCCGTTGCCGAGTTGAACGCGATGGAGAAACGCTGCCTGGCGGCAACGGAGGGGCCGTGGCATGTCCTGGCGGATGACGGGATCGAGTCCGCCTGGGTTCAGACCAGCGCTTCCGAACAATCGGCCCCCATCTGTCTGTTCGATTATCGGCCACCGGAGGCCAGCGTCGCCGATGCGACCTTCACGGCCCACGCCCGCGCCGATGTCCCGAGACTGGTCGCGGAGGTGCGCGCCCTTTCATCTCGGGTGAAGGATCTTCTTGCGGCCAACAATGCCGAGGTGGAGCGCAGATCCGCCCTTCAGAAGGAGCGGGATGAACTGGCGATGCGGCTGCAACGGTTTGAACGACCCGAACGCTGAACAGGAGCTTGTCGGCGAATGCCATTGCGTCGGATCATTTTCGGAAGCCCGCTGTCCACGGCATCGCTGGAAAGCGAGCGGCTGGGCAAGTTGCGGGCCCTGGCCGTCTTCTCCTCCGACGCCCTGTCCTCGGTAGCCTACGCGACCGAGGAGATTCTTCTGGTGCTGGTCTTGGCCGGATCGGCGGCCATGAGCCTGTCCCTGCCGATTGCCGGCGTGATCTCCGCCCTGATCATCGTTCTGACCATTTCCTACTGGCAGACCATCCACGCCTACCCGTCCGGGGGAGGGGCTTTCGTGGTGGCACAGGACAATCTGGGGGAGACATCGGGACTGGTGGCGGCGGCGGCGCTGCTCATAGACTACGTGCTGACGGTTGCCGTGAGTATATCGGCCGGCGTGCGCGCGATTACCTCCGTCGTTCCTTCCCTGATGCCATACAACATCACCTTGTGTCTCATCGGAGTGGTGGGACTGACCTGGGCCAATCTGCGGGGTGTCAGGGAATCCGCCGGTCTTCTGGCGATTCCCACCTATGCCTTTATCGCGTCGATCCTTCTCATGATCGGCGTCGGTTTCTACGGCCTCGTTTCAGGATCCCTTTCCGTGTCGAGCCCGGCGACGGTGATGCCCGGAAACGGGGTCGATTTCAACGTTCTGGGTGCCCTTCTGGTTCTGCGGGCCTTTTCCTCGGGCTGTTCCGCCCTGACCGGGATCGAGGCGGTGTCGAACGGAGTTCCGGCCTTCATGTCCCCCAGCAGCCGAAATGCCAGCATCACCCTGGTCATCATGTCGGCCCTGCTCGGGATCATGTTCGTCGGGATCACCATCCTGGCCAAGACGATGGATATCGTGCCACACGAGGAAGAGAGCGTGATTTCGCAGGTCGCCCACGGCGTTTTTGGCAATGGACTGATGTATTATGTCGTCCAGGCGACCTCGGCACTCATTCTGCTGTTGGCGGCCAATACCTCGTTCGCGGGCTTTCCCCGTCTGGCCTCGGTGTTGGCCGAAAATGGCTATCTTCCCCGCCAGTTGGCCAATCTCGGGGACCGCCTCGCCTTTTCCAACGGAATCGTCGCCCTGGCCATTCTCGCCGCACTCATCATCGTCCTGTTTCGTGGAGACACTCACGCCCTGGTTCCGCTTTATTCCGTCGGCGTGTTCCTGTCCTTCACTCTGTCGCAGGCCGGCATGGTACGACGCTGGAATCGCATCCAGGGACCAGGATGGGAGGCCAAGGCCTTCATCAACGGTCTAGGGGCCGTGGTTACGGCAATAGCCCTGGTGGTTATCGTCGAAAGTAAATTCTTTGACGGTGCCTGGATCGTGCTGGTGCTGATCCCCATCGGCCTGTACATGTTCCGGGCGATCCGGCGTCACTACGACACGCTGCGCAACGAGCTTTCCTTGCGGGTCGGTGGAATTGGACAATGGCAACGCCGGCTGGCCAAGGCCGAGCCCAAGGTCGTGGTACCGTTGTCACGGCTGCATCGCGGCACGTTGGCGGCACTGCATTTCGCCCGTACTCTCTCCGCGGACGTGACGCCGGTTGTCATCAACCTGGATCCACGCTCAACGGCGGGACTGCAATTGGCGTGGAAGGCTCTGGGCATCCCGGAGCCCCTGGTCGTTCTGGAGTCCCCCTATCGTTCCATCATCTCGCCTCTCATGGAATATATCGTGAAGGTGGATCAACGCGATCCGGAACGTGGGGCGGCGGTGATCGTGCTGCCGGTGTTCATCCCCAAGAAATGGTGGCACCACGTTCTGCATAATCAGTCGGCGCTGATGTTGAAGGCCGCCCTGATGTTCGACGACGTACCGGAAGGTAAGACCAGGATCGTCGTCGAGGTGCCTATTCATCTTCCCAATTGATTTGCTCGTCCCACAAGCGCCATTCTACCGCAACCGGCGGGCAGAACCGTGGCACCTACAGGAAGGGGCAGACCCTGATGTCGTCATCAATTCATCTTCGCACCCCCCTTCTTGCCTGGGTGTACGCCGGACTTTTCTGTGGCACCCTCCTCCCCGTCCCGGCAAAGTCCGAACCTGCTTCCTATCACTGGGTGCAAATGGTCCCCGGAGGCGGGGCCGAGGCCAGACTCGTCACCGCAGCCCCCTCCTGCCCTCCTGCCTCGGTAAACGGCCATGTGGTAGCGATGACGGTTCGCGCCGAACCCTCGCCGCCGGATTACCCGGTAAGGCTCTGCGTGCTGGCGTTGCCCCCCGGCACCACCGAGGCGACCCTTGTCGACAGGCCCCTGCCCCTGCCCCCGGTGTCTCCGGAAAGGATTCTGGTGGTGGGAGACACGGGGTGCCGGATTCACAAGCGTCAGGTTCAGGCCTGCAACGATCCCGCGGCCTGGCCCTGGGCCAGGATCGCCGCAACGGCGGCGGCTCTTCGCCCGGATCTTGTGCTTCATGTGGGCGATTACTACTATCGGGAGGATCCCTGCCCGGAGGGAAACAAGGGATGCGCTGGTAGCCCCTACGGGGACAACTGGGCGACCTGGGAGGCCGAGTATTTCGCCCCGGCCCGTCCTTTGCTGGAGACGGCTCCGATGGTCCTGGTCCGCGGCAATCACGAGGATTGCAAGCGGGGGGGTGCGGGCTGGACCCGGCTGCTGGACCCCTATCCGTACTCCAAGGATCAACCCTGCCGCGCCGCGTCGGAGCCTTTCGGGGTCTCCTTCGATAACCTTTCGCTGGCCGTAATGGATGTCGCCGACGCCGGCGAACTGGTCACCATGTCCAGAGACGTTCAGCGCTATGCCGCCGACTTCCGAACCGTCGCCGAACTCGCCAGGGCAACGGACCTCCCCACCTGGATTCTGATGCACCGCCCCATCCGGGGTATCGCCTGGATGAAGACCGCCGCCGGTCTTTCCCTCTCCATCGGGGGCAACAACACTCTGGAAAAGGCCTCGGCCCAGGGCGGATTACCCCCGCAGGTAAAGGCGATCCTTTCCGGTCACATCCATGCCTTCGAGGCGCTCAATTTCTCCGGTGACCCGGTCCAGCTGGTCGTGGGACACGGGGGGGACGCCCTTGATGAAGGACTGCCGGTAAAACTGGATGGGGAAGTCGTCAACGACCGGAAGGTGGACTCCGGTGTCTCGGTGGATGATTTCGGCTTTCTACTCCTGACCAGGAACGGCAACGACTGGCACGGCCGGGTGCTGGGTCCGTCCGGCACGCCCCGTCTGACCTGTGACCTGCGTGAACGCTCGATCGCCTGCCATCCGCCAGCCGGAGAGATCCGTCCATGAGTACCTTGACGATTTCCATCTTTACGGTGGGTCTTGCCCTGTTGGTCATCTTCGGCATCGTCATGATCAACCATGTCTCAGCCCTGGTGAAGAACGCCTATCAGATCAAGGTCGAAATTCGCAGCGAGATGGAAGACGGACTGAGCGCGATCGCCCACGAGATGGAGCAGAAGGCGCGCGCGATACGCCAGGACATGCAATCCGAGGCGACCCGGATCAAGACCATGCTGGAGGCCGACAACCAGAAACAGTTCGCGGAGATGGACACCGCCCTGAAGACGAAGCTGTCGGCTCTGGAGGAGGTGATACGCCAGGACCGCGTCAAGTTCGTCAAGGCGATCGACGAGATGCAGCAGATGCTCCGGGATCACGAGCAATCCCTCCGCACCTGGAAACGGGACCAGAAAGCTGCCACCAGAACCCCGGAAGAGAGCGACAAGGACAGCCCGGCCGCAGCGGGGGCCGCCGGCGGCTGACACCGACGGACCCCGCACGCCGTCGTCAGGATGGTGGCGTCTCGCGGTGGATCAGCTTGTCCAGGTAGAAGATGACCGGTATCGACGCAGCCCCGGCGTAGGCCACGTTCTCAAGGGCGGCGCTGATATCCCCACTCTGATAACGCCTCGCCGCCTCGATCCCGAAATTGTGGACATCCCGATGCGGTCCTTCCAGTGCCTTGTAGGCCGGGTGCTGCCGGATTTCCGGATCCTCGACGGAGCCATACCACTTCCCAAGACGGCAGTTGTGATGGTCAGCCAGCTCCTTGGGATCAAGTCGAAGGCGTCCCGCCAGCATCTGGGCAAGCCGCCGGCGCCATATCATGTGGTCGGACTTGGCCACGTGGACGGTCTTGTCCTTTATTTCCATCTGCATCAGTATCGGGATCGCTGCGTTTACCGTCACCTCCGATTGGGCCAGACCGTCCATCACGGCTCCGACCATGGCGAGTTGATCCGAAACGTCGGTAGCCAGCCCGCCCACTCCATCGGAAAGTTCCCCGGTGGCACCAGTCTGCTGCACCAGGATTGCGGAAATGTCGCCAATCTTCACGCCGGCATGGGATATCTTGTCGGAAACCACGGCAATGTTGTCCCCCGTGGTTTGCACCACTTCCTGTCCATGGCGGACCATTTCGGCGCTCTGAGCCATGGAGGTGACAATGGCCGCCATCTCCGACCGTAGCTTCTCGATGCGGGAGCGGATGTCCACCGTGGCGCGGGCGGTCTGATTGGCCAGAGTCTTGACCTCCCCCGCCACCACCGCGAAACCCTTGCCGGCGTCACCCGCACGCGCGGCCTCGATGGTGGCATTCAGGGCCAGCAGGTTGGTCTGCTTGGCGATAGCCTCGATCTGATTGACAATATCCCCAATCTGGGCCGAGGCCTCGGCCAGGGTGTCCACCTGCCTGCCGGCATCCCTTACGGCTCTGGCAATATTTTCCATGGTGCTGACCGCCTGCTCCACCGAATGGCGTCCAGCGGACACGGAGCGCTGCGCCTCGACGGCATCCTCCGAGGCCTCGTGGGCGCGTTCACTGACCTCACGGACGGAAACCACCATCTCTTCCGCCGCCTTGGCCACCGACTGGCTGTGCTTTTTCATGTCGGTAATGGCACGCAACATGCTGCCGACATTGGTAACGGCGTTGTTGGTGTCCACCGAGACGGACACCAGGTCCTTGAGATGGGAAAGCCCCCGTTGCTCCATCACCTTCGCGAGTACCGCAATTCTCTGAAGAACCGGATCGGCACCAGCCTGAACGGAGTGATAACGGCCATCGATCAGGTGATCCAAAGCCGCCAGTATCTCGCCCTCCGTCGCCCCCGGGGATCCGGACCCGGCTTCCCCCTCGCTTGCACTCAATGGATGTGAGTGGTCCCTTGCCTTGAAGCTAATCATCACTCCCTCCGTTTCGGCTCATCATTCGTCAATCTGCGAACCGTTTGTTTGAGTATGACTATCGATATTACGAAATAACAACTTTTGCACTACACACCCCCCACGCTTCCACACCGCACTTCTATGTTCGCAATCCATCGGAGGAGCGTATACCCATTTGAAGATTGTGTCTATTGGTGTGAGGGACTGGAAAAATTGCCGTTGAGTGCTCATTTCGTCTATTGGATTCATTTAAAACTATGGAGACGGTCGCGGAAGTTTCTCCCGTTGCCCCTCCTGGTTACACATTAGAGAATCATGAAGAAAGTGCTTGGCCTACCCTGCCCCACTTGTGATAAACGTTACCGGCTTGGTCGCCATGCGTGCTGCGGCGCGGTTGGTCGTGGGTGCGGGGGACCGGGGACAAGGCGCAGGAGAACGGAAACGGGTTGCGAGATGGGTGGTACGTCTCGGTGTATGTGTTCCGTGACCCCAAAAGCCTGGTCGGTCACCTGTGTGAGCCGGTGACGCCAGTCCATCCCTGGCAACGGCTCCTGGCTTTCTGTAACAACCACGGAAATAGCTATCGAAAGGACACGGCTTCGCATGAGCCATCCCGCATTTCCGCCCGCGCAAGGACTTTATGACCCCAGCAATGAGCGAGACTCTTGCGGGGTCGGTTTCGTGGCCAACATCCGCAATCGGAAAAGCCACGATATCATCCGCCAGGGGCTGAAGATCCTGCAAAATCTCGATCACCGGGGCGCGGTTGGTGCCGACCCGAAGGCTTCTGACGGAGTCGGCATTCTCATTCAGACCCCGGACGCCTTCCTGCGGGAGGAATGCGCCAGGATCGGCATCAATCTTCCCAAATCCGGGGATTACGCTGCCGGCATGGTGTTTCTGCCCAGGCAGGAAGCGACCAGAGCGGATTGCGAAGCCTTGTTCGAGCGTTTTGTCGAAGCGGAAGGACAGCGGGTTCTGGGATGGCGGGATGTCCCGGTGGACAGCTCCTGCCTGGGTGAGAGCGTCAAGCCAAGGGAACCGGTGATCCGGCAGGTGTTCATCGCCCGAGGAGCCAACTGCCCCGATTCCGACTCGTTTGAACGCAAGCTGTTCGTCATCCGCAAGCAATCCTTCCACGCCGCCCGGGAGAAAAATCTGGAGGGTTGGCGTGCCTTCCATCTGCCGTCGCTGTCGTCTCGGACCATGGTCTACAAGGGTATGATCATGTCCAGCAAGATCGACACCTATTTTCCGGACCTGGCGGATGAACGCATGGTTTCGGCGATAGCGCTGGTTCATCAGCGCTTTTCCACCAATACGTTTCCCTCCTGGGACCTGGCGCAGCCGTTCCGTTATCTGTGCCACAACGGTGAGATCAACACGCTTCGCGGCAACATCAACTGGATGAATGCGCGCCGTGGTTCCATGAAGTCCGAAACCCTCGGGGAGGACCTCCCCAAGGCCTGGCCTCTGTTCGTGGATGGCAAGTCGGACTCGGCCACCTTCGATCATGCGCTGGAGCTGCTGGTCGCCGGCGGCTATTCCCTGGCACACGCCATGATGATGATGATCCCCGAGGCCTGGGCCGACAATCCGCTCATGGATCACGAACGACGGGCCTTTTACGAGTTTCATGCCGCCCTGATGGAGCCATGGGACGGGCCGGCGGCGATGGCTTTCACCGACGGTCGTCAGATCGGGGCGACCCTGGACCGCAATGGCCTGCGTCCGGCCCGTTATATCGTCACCGACGATGACATGGTGGTGATGAGTTCGGAAGTCGGCGTGCTGGACATCCCGGAGGAAAAGATCGTCAAGAAGTGGCGTCTGCAACCCGGGAAGATGTTCCTGATCGACCTGGAAAAGGGCCGCATCGTCGATGACAAGGAACTGAAGTCCGAACTTGCGACCAGAAAGCCCTATCAGAGCTGGCTGGACGATACCCAGATCAAGCTGGAACGCCTGCCGCCGGAAATACCGACCATGGCCCCGGGGCCTGACGTGCTTCTGGCTCGTCAGCAGGCCTTCGGCTACACCCAGGAGGACATCAAGTTCTTCCTGGTCCCCATGGCCGAGAGCGGTCAGGACCCGGTCGGCTCCATGGGCCGCGACATACCGCCGGCGGTACTGTCCGGCAAGGTCAAGAGACTTTCGGATTATTTCCACCAGAACTTCGCCCAGGTCACCAATCCGCCCATCGATCCCATCCGCGAGGAACTGGTGATGTCGCTGGTGTCGCTGATCGGCCCCAGACCCAATCTCCTGGGACTGGACGAAGGCGGAACTCACAGGCGTCTGGAGGTACATGCTCCGGTCCTGTCCAACACCGACCTGGAAAAGATCCGCCGGATCGAGCAGCACGTGGATCATGCCTTCCGCACCTACACCTTGAGCGTCTGCTATCCTGTCGGCGGTGGGGCTGCCGCCATGGCCTCAAGCCTGAGAGCCCTGTGTGACCATGCCGAAGAGGCGGTACGGAACGGATACAACATCCTGATCATCTCCGATCGCGCCATCAACGCCGATCATGTTGCCATTCCGGCCCTGCTGGCCACCTCAGCCATCCATCACCACCTGATCCGTCAGGGCCGCAGAACCGATGTCGGCCTGGTGGTCGAAACCGGCGACGCCTTGAAACTGCATGACTTCTGTCTGCTGGCCGGCTACGGGGCCGAGGCCATCAACCCCTACCTGGCCCTGGACACCATCCAGTCCATGCAGCGGGAGTTGAATATCAGCGATGCCGAGAACCGTTACATCAAGGCTATCGATAAGGGTATTCTGAAGGTGATGTCCAAGATGGGCATCTCCACCTACCAGTCCTACTGCGGCGCGCAGATTTTCGACGCCGTTGGTCTGGCGGCTGCCTTCGTTGCCGAGTACTTTACCGGCACTTCCACCCCGATCGAGGGGGTCGGCCTGTCGGAGATCGCCGAGGAGACCGTGCGTCGTCATCGGGCCGCCTATGGCGGTGGCCTCCAAGCCTCCCCCACCCTGGACGGCGGCGGCGAGTTGGCCTTCCGCTACAAGGGGGAGCTTCACGCCTGGACGCCGGAGACGGTCTCTCTGCTGCAACATGCCGTCCGCAAGGGCGATCGCGCCGCCTTCCGCAAGTTCTCGGGAGCGATGGACGACCAGAACCATTCCTTGCGCAATTTGCGCGGCCTGTTCGAATTCAGGCCTGCGGCCCAGCCGGTTCCCCTGGAGGAGGTGGAATCGGTCGAAACGTTGGTGAAGCGTTTCGCCACCGGGGCCATCTCCTTCGGGGCCATCTCCTGGGAGGCGCATACCACCCTGGCCATCGCCATGAACCGGCTTGGTGGCAAGTCCAACACTGGCGAGGGCGGCGAGGAAGCCTCCCGCTTCGACCCGCAGCCCAGCGGCGACTCTCTGCGATCGGCGGTCAAGCAGGTGGCTTCTGGCCGCTTCGGGGTCACCACCGAATACCTGGTCAACGCCGATGACATCCAGATCAAGATGGCCCAGGGAGCGAAGCCCGGCGAGGGCGGCCAGCTACCGGGTCACAAGGTCGATGAGTGGATTGCTCGGGTGCGGCACTCGACGCCCGGCGTAGGACTGATTTCGCCGCCGCCGCACCACGACATCTATTCGATCGAGGATCTGGCCCAGCTCATCCATGACCTCAAGAACGTGAACCCGGCGGCCAGAATCAGCGTCAAGCTGGTGTCCGAGGTCGGGGTCGGCACCGTGGCCGCAGGCGTGGCCAAGGCTCACGCCGATCACGTGCTGATTTCCGGCTATGACGGCGGTACCGGGGCCAGCCCCCTGACCTCCATCATGAGTGCCGGCTCTCCCTGGGAAATCGGGTTGGCGGAAACCCATCAGACCCTGTTGCTCAACAGGCTCCGGGGCCGCATCTCGGTCCAGGTGGATGGCGGCATACGCACGGCCCGGGACGTGATCATCGGAGCCCTGCTTGGGGCCGACGAGTTCGGTATCGCCACCGCCGCCCTCATCGCCAGCGGTTGCGTGATGATGCGCAAGTGCCATCTCAACACCTGCCCCGTCGGCATCGCCACCCAGGATCCGGAGTTGCGCAAGCGTTTCCCCGGCGATCCGGAACATGTGGTCAATCTGTTCACCTTCCTGGCGGAGGAGATGCGGGAAATCATGGCCAGTCTGGGCTTCCGACGCCTCGACGACATGATCGGCCGCTCCGATCTTCTGGATATGCGTGCCGCCATCAAACACTGGAAGGCCCAGGGCGTTGACCTTTCTCGCATTCTTTACCGCCCGCAAGTAGCGGAAGATGTCGCTACATACAACTGCGAAAAGCAGGATCACGGTCTGGAGGGAGCCATCGATCATCTGTTGATCGAGAAGTCGAGGCCCACTCTGGAGGGTGGGCAGCCCTGCACCATCGACGTCACCCTGCGCAATACCAACCGCACCGTCGGGGCCATGCTATCCGGCGAGGTGGCGAAGCGGCGGGGGCATCGTGGCCTGCCCGAGGACAGCATCGTTATCAACGCCACCGGCACGGCGGGGCAAAGCTTCGGTGCCTTTCTGGCCCGGGGCATTACCCTCAGACTGGCGGGCGACAGCAACGACTACGTCGGCAAGGGTCTGTCCGGCGGACGGATCATCATCACGCCGCCACCCGCCTTTACCCGGTCGGCGGAGGACAACATCCTCATCGGCAACACCGTTCTCTACGGAGCCATCGCCGGCGAGTGCTATTTCCGGGGCGTGGCCGGCGAGCGTTTCGCCGTCCGCAACTCCGGAGCCACCGCCGTGGTGGAAGGGATCGGCGATCATGGCTGCGAGTACATGACCGGAGGTACCGTCATCGTTCTGGGCCGCACCGGACGCAATTTCGCTGCCGGCATGAGCGGTGGAGTCGCCTACGTCCTGGATGAAGACGGCGATTTCGAACACCGCTGCAATCTTGCGATGGTCGAGCTTGAGCCGGTTCGAGCCGAGGAGATGGCTCATGCCGAAAGATCCCACCAGCGCGGCGATCTGGAGTCCCATGGTCTGGTGGACGTCATGCGCGATATGAGTCGTTTTGACGCTCAGAGGGTGCGTGTTCTGATCGAAAAGCATGTGGCTTTTACCGACAGCCGCCGGGGACGAGAGATACTGGATCACTGGGAGGACTATCTGCCGCGCTTCAAGAAGGTGATGCCGGTGGATTACCGCCGGGCCTTGCAGGAGATGGAAATCAAGGCCCGCCAACAGACCCAGCAGACCCAGTACCAGCCACAACAACAGGCACAGGGCCCTCAGCCCGCCAGTTCCATAATGAGGTAACAGGCCATGGGCAAGCCGACAGGTTTCATGGAGTACCCGCGCGTCGACCGCCCGTATGCGCCAGTGGGGCAGCGCGTCACCCATTACGACGAGTTCGTGTTGCCGCTGGCTCCGGAAGAGATGACCCGCCAGGGGGCGCGCTGCATGGATTGCGGCGTGCCCTATTGTCATGATGGATGTCCGGTCAACAACGTTATCCCGGACTGGAATGACCTCGTCTACCGCAATAATTGGCGCGCCGCGTGCGAGGTCCTGCACAGCACCAACAATTTTCCCGAGTTCACGGGACGCATCTGCCCCGCCCCCTGCGAGGCCGCCTGTACCCTCAATCTTACCAGCGTCCCGGTCACCATTCGCACCATCGAATGTGCCATTGTGGATCGTGGTTGGCAGGAGGGCTGGATCGGCCCGCAGATCCCCCAGCATCGTACCGGCAAGCGGGTCGCCGTGGTCGGTTCGGGCCCTGCTGGTCTCGCCTGTGCCCAGCAGTTGGCGCGCGCCGGCCATGACGTGGTGGTGTTCGAGAAGAATTCCCACATCGGCGGTCTGCTGCGCTATGGTATCCCTGACTTCAAGCTGTCCAAGACCCTGATCGATCGCCGCATTGCCCAGATGCGGGCCGAGGGGGTCGAGTTCCGGCCCAATACCCACGTAGGCGGTAATGTCCCGCTCAGTCGCATCTGGCCGAAGTTCGACGCCCTCGTTCTGGCGGCAGGCTCGGAGCAGCCACGGGATCTTGCCGTGCCGGGACGTGAATTGGCCGGCGTCCATTTCGCCATGGATTTCCTCCGCCAGCAGAACCAGTTGGTCGCAGGACTGCACGTGCCGGCGGAAGGCAGAATTTCCGCCACCGGCAAGAATGTGGTCGTCATCGGGGGTGGAGATACCGGTTCCGATTGCGTGGGGACCTCCATCCGCCAGGATGCCGCCTCGGTGACCCAGATCGAAATCCTGAGCAAGCCTCCGGAACACGAGAAGAAGCTGGAAACGTGGCCCAAGTGGCCCAACAAGCTGCGGACCTCTTCGTCTCAGGAGGAGGGCTGCCGGAGGGATTGGGCCGTCATGACCAAGTCCCTATCCGGGGGGGATGGGAAGGTCCGAACTCTTCACGCCGTCCGGGTGGACCAGACCATGAAGCCCATCGCCGGGACCGAGTTCGATATACCTGCCGATCTCGTGCTGATCGCCATGGGTTTCGTGCATCCGGTCCAGGAAGGCCTGCTCGCCGAGCTTGGCGTTTCCCTGGACGAACGGCGCAACGTCAAGGCGGACACCCTTTCCTATCAGACGTCCGTTCCCAAGGTGTTCGCGGCCGGAGACGTCCGTCGTGGCCAATCCCTGGTGGTGTGGGCCATCCGCGAAGGGCGTCAGTGTGCGCACTCCGTCGATGCCTTCCTGATGGGGGAATCTCACCTGCCCCGCTAGATCAGGGTACCGTTTGAGGGGTGCGAGTGTTGATCGGAACCCAGGGGATGGAACCTTCCCGCACGATATCATTTCAGGGCGAGCCCGGGGCCTATTCCCACCTGGCGTGTCTTACCGCTTTCCCGGAAATGGTGCCGCTGCCATGCGCGGAGTTCGAGAACGCCTTCGCCGCCGTGCGCGAGGGACTGGCGGCCTGCGCCATGATCCCCATCGAGAATTCCCTGGCCGGTCGGGTCGCCGATATTCATCACCTGTTGCCTCATGGCGATCTGCACATCATCGGCGAGCACTACCAGCGGGTAAATCACCACCTTCTGGCCCCTCCTGGGGCGACGCTGGAGACCATCCGCACCGTCCACAGCCATGTCCACGCTCTGGGGCAATGCCGCCAGGTGATTCGCACCCTTGGGCTTCAGCCGATAACCGAACTCGATACGGCAGGAGCCGCCGCCGAGCTTGCCAGGAGCGGCGATATTACTCGCGCCGCCATCGCCTCGGAATTGGCCGGAGAGATCTATGGCCTTGTCTCCCTCCAGGCCAACGTGGAGGATGCCGAACATAACACCACCCGTTTCGTGATTTTGGCTCGCGAACCGCAGGATCCGAACCCGGCCAGGGGTCCCATCGTTACCACCTTCGTCTTCACGGTACGCAACGTGCCTGCCGCCCTGTACAAGGCATTGGGGGGATTTGCCACCAACGGGGTCAACATCACCAAGCTGGAAAGTTATCTGGTTGGCGGAAACTTCGTCGCGGCCCAGTTCTATGCCGACGTGGAGGGCCATCCTGGCGAGCGTGGCCTGCGCCTGGCCCTGGAAGAGTTGTCCTTCTTCAGCCATGAGGTCCGGATTCTGGGCGTTTATCCGGCACATCCCTACCGGTTTCAATCACGCCTCATGAACCTTGGGTAGCAAGATTTTTTTCTAGTTCCCACATGGTTCTATGTTTTGGTTGCCGTCAAGGCATAGGATCATTTCGTCTACGGAACGTCCCGATTCCGGATGCCGCCATTCCGGCGCCAACTCACGCAGAGGGTAGAGGACAAAGGCCCGCTCGTGCAGCCTCGGATGGGGAAGTCTCAACGGGCCATCCCTCACGACATCATGGTACGCGATAAGGTCCAGATCCAGCACGCGGGCTTCGTTGCGGAACCGCCGCTCGCGGCCGAAGGTGCGCTCGATCCCATGCAGGCGCTCAAGCAGTCCATCAGGCGCAAGATCGGTGTGCACGGAGGCTATTCCGTTGATAAACCAAGGCTGTTCCGACCGCGGCACCGGTTCGGAACGATACCACCTCGACCTTCCGAGAACACTTATTCCCATGCCCTCAAGTCGTTCCAAGGCACTTTCGCAGGCAATGCGGGGGGATGCAAATTTTCCAGGCAAATTTGCGCCAAGTCCGATGAAAATCAAAACAACATTCCTTCGGTCGGGTACTTGCAGAGCTAGTGTCAAATGCCTAATTTACCTTCGGCAACGCTGCCTGTCCCTGGCACCATGATGGGGTTTGGGGAGGTGGGCCGCGTGGTTGCCGGGCCCATCTCCGGGCCCCCGGAAGCCCATCGCATCGTGAGATTGTTCGACAGGGGTATTCACAATGGTATTTTACGCTGAGGAGAGAATAGGCCTTTTCATCGACGGCTCCAATCTTTACGCCGCAGCCCGGGCGCTTGGCTTTGATATCGATTATAAACGGCTTCTCGATGTTTTCGCAAAAAAGGGGCGGCTGATCCGGGCGTTCTATTATACCGCGCTTGTGGAGGATCAGGAGTATTCCCCCATCCGGCCCCTGGTCGACTGGCTTGACTACAACGGGTACACAATGGTCACCAAACCGACCAAGGAGTTTACCGACTCCTCCGGACGACGGAAGATCAAGGGCAACATGGATATCGAGTTGGCCATCGACGTCCTGGAAATGGCCGAACACCTGGATCACGTCATCCTCTTCTCCGGAGACGGCGACTTCCGCCGTCTGGTGGAAGCGGTGCAGCGCAAGGGGTTGCGGGTGACGGTCGTCAGCACCGTGCGGTCCCAGCCGCCGATGGTTGCCGACGAACTACGCCGTCAGGCGGATACCTTTCTCGAACTTCTGGACCTGGAGAGCGTGATTTCCAGGGTCGGGAATCAGCGGGAGGAGCGCCTTGCCGACCAGCACAACGGAAATCACTGACCCTCTCCGGGAGTGCTCCCGCTGTCCGCGTCTGGTTCGGTATCGCAACGATAACCGCGCTGCCTTTCCGGACTGGCACAACGCACCGGTGCCATCTTTTGCGGACAGCGAGGCGTGGTTGCTGGTGGTCGGATTGGCCCCTGGACTGAAAGGGGCCAATCGCACCGGGCGGCCGTTCACCGGCGATTTCGCGGGTGAGCTTCTCTATTCGACCCTGGTCCGGTTTGGCCTCGCCCATGGCCACTATCAGGCCCGCGCCGACGACGGCCTTCGGCTGACAGGTTGCCGCATTACCAATGCGGTCCGTTGTGTCCCGCCGGAGAACAGGCCTAACCCCACCGAGGTGGCGCAGTGCCGGCCGTTCCTGACGGCGGAGATTTCCGCTTTGCCCCATCTCCGCGTCATCGTTGCCCTGGGAGCAATCTCCCACCAGGCAGTGCTCGCCGCCGTCGGAGCACGAAAATCAACCGCCCCCTTCCGGCACGGAGCCCGGTATACCCTTCCGGGCGACATACAATTGCTGGACAGCTATCACTGCTCCCGGCTCAACACCAACACCGGACGGCTGACCGAATCGATGTTTCACGAGGTATTCGCCTCTGCCGTAACCGTCGGACCTGAGCATCACCCGTAACGCTCCTCCGTCCAGGGATCGCCGTTATTGTGATAGCCGCGAACCTCCCAATAGCCGGGTGCATCCTTCTCCGTGAAAAGGATGTGTCGCAACCACTTGGCACTCTTCCACAAATACAGTTTCGGGACGATCGGCCGCACCGGGCCGCCGTGCTCGACCGTCAAAGGCTTTCCCTGCCAGCTGTGCGCCAGGATGACATCCTCGTCATCGAATGCCGCCAGGGGCAGGTTGGTGCTGTAGCCATCATGGCTGCGGAAGATGACGAATCTGGCTTCCGGCTTTGGCCGTACCACCGACAGAAAATGCCTGGCGCTTACCCCCTGCCATTCATTATCGTAGCGGGACCAGGTTGTTACGCAATGAATATCCGTCACCATGGTAACCTGCGGCTGGGCCATGAACGTGGCCCAATCCCAGGCAACAGGGGTCTCTACCGCACCGGCAACGGTCAACTGCCAATCGGCAGTGGCAATCCTGGGCTGGATGCCAAGGTCCAGAACCGGCCAGTCCCCCACCAGCCGCTGCCCCGGTGGCAAGCGCTGTTTGTGAGCCCCGGGTGATGATCCACCACCCACCAGCCCCCTTCCCTCTCTCGCCCACTGTTCCTTGGTGGCCACCAGCTTTTCCCTGCCGCTTCCGACGACTGGCCCTTCTTCCTCATCTTTGCCAGACATGGACGACCTCCTCCTCTCGCGTCAGAGCCTGAAAATGTATTGGGCAATGAACTGCGTCGCCCCCCTCGGTCTTTCGGGGGCGACCCGAAGGGCTGCGCATCGCGGCGCAGGTCGTTGTCCAATACATTTTCAGGCTCTCAGGACTCGACCTTCTTCTCCCGCATCAGCCTGGCCTTCTCCCGCTGCCAGTCGCGGGTCTTGTCGCTTTCCCGCTTATCGTAGTTCTTCTTTCCCTTGGCCAACCCCAACCGGACCTTGGCGATTCCCCGGCTGTTGAAGTAAACGCTGAGGGGCACCAGGGTCATGCCCTGCCTGGCCACGGCCCCAAGCAGCCTTGCGACCTCGCGTCGTTTCAGGAGCAGCTTGCGCGGACGCCTAGTCTCGTGGGTAAAGAACGTGCCGCCCTGGTATTCCGGGATATAGACATTGAACAGGTATAATTCACCCTCCTTGGGCCCAGCATGAGCTTCCAGGATGGTGGCGCGGCCATGCCGCAGGGACTTCACCTCGCTGCCGACCAGAACAATGCCGGCCTCTATGGTGTCCTCAATGAAATAGTCATGACGCGCCTTGCGATTTTCGGCGACCGTCCCGTGACTTATCAGCCCGGATTTACCCATGGCGTCAGGACAGGAGGCCAAGGCCCGCCATGGCGGCGCGGACCTTGGCCTTGCTGGAATCGGCAATCTCCCACAGCGGCTGCCGAGTCGCGGACGAACCCTTAGCCAACAGGCTGAAAGCGTACTTGACCGGGCCGGGACTGACTTCCGAGAAAAGAGCATCATGCAGCGGCATCAGACGATCCCGAATAGCAAAGGCGGTTGCATAATCCCCTGCCCTCCAGGCGTCGTGCAGGCTGGCGCACAGGGCCGGCGCCACGTTGGAGGTAACGGAAATGCACCCAACGCCCCCCTGGGCCAGAAACGCCGTCACGGTAGCGTCCTCGCCGGAGAGCTGGCAGAACTCCTGACCAATGGCGATCCGCGTGCGCAACGGACGTGCCAGGTCGGCGGTGGCATCCTTGACCCCGACGATATTGGGCAGAGCCGCCAGCCGTGCCATGGTCTCGACCGTCATATCGATAACGCAACGACCCGGAATGTTGTAGATCACGATTGGAAGATCGACCGCATCGTGAACTGCCTTGTAATGCTGGTACAGACCCTCCTGAGTGGGTTTGTTGTAGTAGGGGGTCACCACCAGCGCCGCCGTGGCCCCGGCCTCCTTGGCGGCCTTGCTCAGGGCGATAGCCTCCGCCGTCGAGTTCGACCCGGTTCCAGCGATGACCGGCACCCGCCCCGCGGCCGCCTCCACACACAGGGAAATCACTCTCCGGTGCTCCTCGTGGGTAAGCGTCGGCGACTCGCCGGTCGTACCGCAGGGAACCAGCCCATGCGTCCCCTGCTCCACCTGCCAGGCGACAAAAGACTGAAATGCTCTCTCGTCTACCCTGTCGTTCTGGAACGGCGTGACCAAGGCGGTGATAGACCCTCTGAACATGATCGGCTCCGTCGCGATCCCCATGACTGTGCCGGGGAGGTTAGTCCTACTTGACCTCCCCGACAAGAATGCTCAAGGCCAAAAGCCAAAATTGGGGCCAGGACTATTGCGATGGCCGAAGCGATTTTCCTAGAATGGCCGCCGCCGGACGGGGCCGAGACCGTCGGCCCGGCAGTCCGTGGCGAACCGGGATCAAGCCATCCATCCCCCATAAGAGACAGGATCGTGGTCAAGCCATCCCCAGCCACCCTGCTGCTTGCCCTTGCCCTGGCGACAAGCACCGCACCGGCGATGTCCGCCCTGCTTTCGGACAACGACCGCCAGATATACCACCGGGCCTTTGTCGCGGCTGAACGCGAGCAATGGAGCCGGGCCAACGCGGCGGCTTCCGAGGCCAAGAGCCGTCTATTGGCCAAGGTCCTGACCTGGATGAGGCTCGTGCAACCGCGCTCCGGAGCCTCCTTTACCGAAATTTCCACCTTCCTCAAGCGCAACCCGGATTGGCCGATGCCGACCGCCCTGACACGCCGGGCCGAGGAGGCCATGGGCGCGGCCGAGTCCAGTCAGGCGGTGCTGGAATGGTTTTCGGAACGAAGCCCCCTGACCCCGGACGGCAAGATGGCCCTTGCCAGGGCATTGCTGGCCGCCGACGAGGAAGTCGAAGCGATATCGGTTCTGCGCGGATCCTGGGTCGCCGACAACTTCGGAGCCGTTCAGGAGAAGCAGTTCCTCGGTCTCTATGGCCGTTATCTGCGTCAGGAGGATCACAACGCCCGCCTGGACAGGCTGTTGTGGGACCGTCAGAACGAGGCCGCGAAGCGGATGATGAAACGGGTGGACCTGGGACATCAGCGGCTGGCCCTGGCACGTATTGCCCTGATCGATATGGACGGGGGCAGTGAGGGAGCTCTGCGCAAGGTTCCGGCCGAATTGGCGGGAAATCCCGGCCTCCTGTACGACCGTGCCCGCTGGCGTCGCAAGAAAGAGCGATTCGACGAGGCCATCTCCATCGTCAACGGACCCGCCGGCAACAAGGTAAGACCGGATCTGTGGTGGGCGGAACGCGCCATCCTGGCCCGAGAGTCCCTGCAACGAGGAAACATCAGCAAGGCCTACGACCTGGCACGTGGTCACGGCAAGATCAACGGAGCTTCCCTGGTGGACGCCGAATGGCTGGCCGGATGGATCGCCCTCCGTTCCCTGCACGACAAATCCACCGCCTTTACCCACTTCAAGCGGGCCTACGAGGCCGCTACGACGCCTCTCAGTCGTTCCCGGGGTGCCTACTGGGCAGGTCGTGCCGCCCAGGCCCTGGGCAACGCCCCGGAGGCCGAGAAGTGGTATCAGAAGGCGGCACAGTTCGTCACGGCCTTCTACGGACAACTGGCCGCCGGACAACTGGAAGGGGGGGGCGTCCAGGCACTGCCCGGCGATCCGGTGCCGACACGGGAAGACAACGAGATCTTCGGCCGCAGCGAGATCGCCCAGGCGGCGACCATGCTGACGGAGATCGGAGAACATGATCAGGCCCGGCATTTCATTATCCGTCTGGTAGAAATATCGAAATCTCCAGGCATACACAGCCTCGCCGCCAGACTCGCCGCCAGGAGTGGAAAGGTGGATTTCGGGGTCAGCCTGGCCCGCCGTTCCGCCCAGCAGGGTATTTTCCTGATTTCCACGGGCTTTCCCCTGATCCACGTACCCTCCCAGGACACCCCAGAGAAACCCCTGGTCCTGGCCGTGATCCGTCAGGAAAGCAATTTTCAGAAGGAAGCCGTCAGCGTCGCCGGTGCCAAGGGTCTGATGCAGCTGCTTCCCGGCACGGCGCGACAGATTGCCAAGGCCCACAAGATGAAGTTCACCGCGGCCAGTCTGACCAGCGACCCGAATTACAACATAACCTTGGGACGAGCCTACCTCGAAGAACTCCTGGATTCCTTCGGTGGCTCCTACATTCTGTCCATTGCGGCCTACAACGCCGGCCCCAGCCGCGTGCGTCAGTGGACGCGGGAGTTGGGGGATCCCAGGGAGTCCATCGAGTCCGCCATTGACTGGATCGAGAGCATCCCTTTCAGCGAAACCCGCAACTACGTGCAGAGGGTGCTGGAGGGCACGCAGGTATATCGGCGCAGACTCGGAGAGAAAAAACAGATATCCCCCCTGGAACGCGACCTGAGGCGATGACGCTCAGACGGCAGCCCCACTCCCGGAAGCCGGAACCCCCGTTGCGGAAGTTTCGACCGAACCGGCGTTTCCTTCACTGCCGCCGTCGCGCCCAGACCGACCTTTGCGCCCGTGGCCCCGATCCGTGGGCGACTTGATGGTGGAATCGACGATCATGAGGTTTTTCTCCGGAACGACGACCTCCGCTTCCACCTCCGGAGGAACATCGGGAACCACGTCCATATGGCGACAATGACCGTTCATGACGGCCCCTGGCTCTATGGCGAGGCTCTGGTGGGTGACGTTTCCGATCATCCGCGCCGAACTGGCGAGAAACACGGACTTGGCCCGAAGCTGACCGGACATGCCGCCGTGGATTCGTGCCACATCGGCGTCAACCTCCCCCTGTATCGAGCCGGAAACCCCGATGATGAGGGTCACACACCGGATGTCCCCCTCGACGCTGCCGTCAATCTGAATCTCGCCGGAACTGGTGACATTCCCGACGATGCGCATATCGGCACTGACGATAGAGGGAGGAACCTCGACCCCATCCCCCCTTGCGGAGTCACGCCGTCCCTTGCCGTTACCCCTTGAAAACATTCCGGTTCACCCTGACGAAAGGATATGGGTCCTGGGGCTTTCCATTCACGTGAACCTCGTAGTGAAGATGCGGTCCCGTGCTTCGGCCCGTACTACCCAACAGGCCTATCTTCATCCCAGTCTCCACTTTCTGTCCCTTGGTGACCAGTGCTTTATGCAAATGCCCGTACAGGGTTGAAAAACCCTGGCCATGGTCGATGACCACGGTCCTGCCATAACGGTCCCGCCAGCCAACAAAAACCACCACGCCGGGAGAGGTGCTGCGGACAGGCGTCCCCAGAGGAGCGGCCAGATCCAACCCATCATGACGAGCGGGATTGCCATTGATCGGGTCTTCGCGCGTACCGAAAAAACTGCTGAACTGATAGTGGTCAACAGGCGACCCGACAGGCAGCCGACGCGCTACCTCCTGCAACCTGTCCACACGGCCCACGTTGACATTCAGCGCCGCCAGAGTCGCACGAAGCTTGCGGTTGGAAAGGTTCGCCGTCTCCGCCGGGATGTACGGCCCACCCTGTCCCGCCGGGGCCGCGCTGCGGGAGGTAAGCCTCGCGACATCGATTCCCATCCCGCCAAGGGTCCTCTCGATTTCGCAAACCCCGCCACCCGCCAGCCTGCTGAACTTCTCCACCAGGGCAACGTTGGCATTCTCCATGGTCGCGACGCGGCCACGAAGAACCCCTACCTGCTCGCTCAGATGATTGCGCTCACTGGAAACCAGGTCCCGTTGCAGCCGCAGACCGACCGCATCCGCATCGGCACCGGCCTGTCCTCCAAGCGTGGTGCGCTGATGTCCCGCCAGCGCGGCAACCTGGAGATCGAAACGCTGCACGGTGCTGGCAAGCTGCTCCCCCAACTGGGCCCTCTCCCGCAAGGCCCTCTCTCCCTCCGACGCGATCAGAGAATGGGAGACTTCCCGTTCGGCACGCTCGGAGGACTCTCCGTCCCCCTGCGCCAAAGACGCGGACTTGATCCGTTCCACCAGCCGCTGCACCCTGGCCGCGATCTTATCCCGAACGGCGGCACCACCGCGGATGGCGACGCCGCCGCTTTCGAACTGCGCCTCAATTCGCGCCAGATGCTCCTCCACCGAAGCCTCGCCGACCCCGAGACCGACGATATACTGATGGTTCTGCTCCAAACCCGAGGCGATGGTGTTCAATTCGTCCTTGTTCCTGGACATCTGCTCGACAAATACCTGGTAAGAGGCCTCGGTCGCGGCGAGCCTGCGTTCGATATCCCGCAACGACCTCCCCTCCAGGAAAACCGCGAACGTCGAGAGGCCGGCCCAAAGCATCAAAAACGCGAAAATCGACAATCCAACAAGCTGACGTTCGCTGGAGATGCGGAAGAAGGAAACCCTGGCGTCACAACGAACCGTCACCACCCGGGGCGGGAAAAGACGCCCGACAATCTCCCCAAACCGCGAGCGGTCCCTCTTGCTCGGATCGAACTGCCGCATATCCCCCCACCTCCCCCACGACCGGGTCCCTCGAACTTACGCCGGAGCCCAAATCCGCACGGTGCCCCGGCACTCCAGGTCCGCCCTGCCCCCCCACACGTTCTCCGGTGCAACACAAGAAAAGCGCACCCACTCTCGCGCCAGTCCCACCGGTAGTAGGAACGACACCCTCTCCCACGGTATCGCCAGCCCCCCCCCCTTTTCAAGAAAGTTATTTTATCTCGGACATGTGCCGCTTTTCTGAGAATGAATCGCATCAACGAAACATCCCCAACCACAATTCAAACTCAGGAGAGGTGTGTCTTTTTGGCCTACAGGGTTAGAATTTCGATGTTTTCCATTGATGCGGCCTTGACTGGCGCATTGCGGCCACAGGTGATCCTTTCGTATTCTCAGCATGCCGAATCCTCCCCCCATTTCCCGGCACAAGGGTGTCTCCTTCCGATTTTGTTTCCGAGTCGCGCCTTGAAAACCAACACGTTGGAGAATCCGGATGACCGATGAAACCACATCCCGCCCCCCCGACGTTCTGGAATTCGTCGTCACCTGGTTCGGAAGCGGGCTTCTGCCGCACATTCCGGGAACCTGGGGGTCTCTGGCGGCACTTCCTTTCGCCTGGATTCTGGCGACCGTCACGGGTCGCCCGACCCTTGCGATAATGGCCGGTGCCCTGTTCCTTCTGGGATGGTGGGCATCGGATCGTTACGCCGGAAGATGCGGCGAGCCGGATCCGGGCCGTGTCGTCATCGACGAGGTGGTTGGGCAATGGCTGACCCTGTTGGCGACGCCGCCGGAACCCGTGGGCTACGCCCTCGGATTCCTGTTGTTCCGTATCGCCGACATCCTCAAACCCTGGCCGGTATCCTGGGCCGACCGCAAGGTGAAGGGCGGACTTGGGATCATGCTCGACGATGTTCTGGCCGCAGGATATGCCGCCCTGGTTCTGCACCTCGTCCTTGGAACGGGAGTCCTGCCATGACCCTGCCGGATACCCTGCTGCACCCTGCCTCAAGGCTGCTGGAAATCTGCGCCGACGCCAGCCTTACCCTCGCTGTGGCGGAGTCCTGCACCGGAGGCATGATCTCCGCCTGCCTGACGGCGATCCCTGGCAGCTCCCGCGTCGTCGATCGGGGCTTCGTCACCTATTCCAACGCTGCCAAGACGGAAATGCTGGGAGTCCCGGAGCCTCTGCTGCAAGCCCACGGCGCGGTCAGCGAAGCGGTTGCCCGAGCCATGGTGGAAGGGATCCTTCGGGTCTGCCCGGTCAATCTCGCCCTTTCCGTGACCGGCATCGCCGGCCCCGATGGTGGCAGTGAGAACAAACCGGTGGGACTGGTGCATATGGCGGCCTGCCTGCGGCAGCAAACGCCCCTCCACCGACGTTTCCTGTTCCCAGGCGATCGTACCGCCGTGCGCGAGGCGGCAGCCCTGGAAGTCATGACCCTTGCCATCCGCCTTTTGGAACGGTCCACGGCCTGACCTCAACCACCCGGGCGCAATACCCCCGGGCGGCCATCCGGGCCGTACAGGTGCTGTGCCCTCTTTTCGAACGACGAAACCATAAGACGCACTGCCTCGTTGAACAGCGTCCCCATGATCTTTTGCAAGATCTTGGAGTGAAACTCGAAATCCACGAAAAAATCGATCAGCGTCCCCCCGTCCGGGAGCGGCTCGAACACCCAGTGGTTGTTCAGATACTTGAACGGGCCATCGGAATAGGTAACGTGGATCTTGTTCGGCCTTTGCATCTCGACGCGAGAGGTAAACTTCTCCCGAACCATCTTGAATCCGACCATCAGATCCGCGACCACCACATTTCCGTCGCGCCGCCGGATTCTGGCGGCCGTAATCCATGGCAGGAAATCGGGATAACGCTCGATGTTCGCCACCATGTCGAACATCTGTTCCTGCGTATACGGCATCGGCCGTTTCTCGGCATGTGTCGGCATGACTCTAATCGTCCGAGAAAGGAAGCGGTCGTGTGGCCCGCAGGGCCGCAAAGTCACGATCGGCATGGTAAGAGGAGCGGGTCAACGGCGACGCCGCCACCAGCAGGAACCCCTTGGCCCGTGCCAGGGAGGCCAGTTCGCCGAACTCTTCAGGGGACACGAAACGCTCCACGGCGGCATGTTTCTGGGTCGGTTGCAGGTACTGGCCGATCGTGAGGAAATCTACACCGGCCGCGCGCAGATCTTCCATGACTTGTATCATCTCCACCCTCGTTTCCCCAAGCCCGACCATCAGGCCGGATTTGGTGAACAGGTCTGGCCGGTGTTCCCTGGCCTCCTGGAGAAGTCGCAGGCTGGTGAAATACCGGGCACCGGGCCGGATAGTCGGGTAAAGCCTCGGCACGGTCTCCAGATTGTGGTTGAACACGTCGGGCCCGGCCGCGACAACCGTCGCCAGGGCTCCGGGCCTGTCGCGGAAATCGGGTGTGAGGACTTCGATGGTCGTGGCGGGAGAACCCTGGCGGACGGCTGAAATGGCCGCGGCAAAGTGGGCCGCACCTCCATCAGGCAAGTCGTCCCGGTTCACGGAGGTCAGGACCACGTGACGCAACCCGAGCCGGGCCACGCTTGCCGCGACCCTGGCCGGCTCATCCGGGTCCGGGGGACGGGAGGGCGTGCCGGTCCTGACGTTGCAGAAGGCACAGCCCCGCGTACAGACGTCCCCCAACAGCAGAAAGGCGGCGTGACGCCGCTGCCAGCACTCGGCCAGATTGGGACAGTTGGCTTCCTCGCACACCGTATGAAGCTGGCCCTCACGAAGAAGCGACCTCACCTCGCCGGCGGCAGACGATACGGGAGCCCGCACCCGTATCCAGTCAGGTTTCCGTGGCGACGGCCGATCCGGGCGGCCTGCCTTTTCAGGGTGTCGAACGTCGGGTGTCTCTGGCATGAGGTACAATTGACCCCTGGCGGGCCACACGTCAAGAACCAGCCTGAGCGTGGCCGACGGTGTGCGGCACCACGGATCGCTACAGATTGTGCCCCAGGACCACGACCTCGCTGGGACGGCCAAGGTCCAGAACGGCCCTGGCCTGCTCCTCCAGAAGATCCGGATCCAGGCTCTCCGGACGCAGGAGCCGGACCCGCCGCTCCAGGGCTGCCTGCTGGGCATTCACCTGGGCCAAACGCGACTCCGCCTGCTGGATTTCATGGCGAAATTCCCACCAAGCCAACAGACCCCGCTCCCCCTGGACGGCGTGGTAACAGAAATAGGCAACCGCACCCATTCCAAAGAGAGTGGTCAATATATATCGGGCCCGTCGCCTGACTTCGCGGATAATCGTCATTTCGAAAGTGAAACACACACCGGATTTCGTGTCAAGAACAAGAAACACGATGATTTCACTAGCGAAACAGGATTTCCTGGGGCACTATATTTTGCGTTATCTGCCAACGGTACTACAAGATCGAGACGCCATGATCTCCAACACCACTCTGGCGGCCCTGGTGCTGGGGGCCTCCTCCCCTCCTCCCAATCTTGTCATAGCTTCCGCCATTCCTTCCCGCTGCTTCTCCCGCGTCGCCGGGTCGTCCAGCAGCACCGACAACGCCTCCGCCAGCCGGCCGGGCTGGCAATCGGCCTGCAAAAACTCCGCTACCACCAGCCTATCTACTAGTAGATTCACCAGATTGACATATTTCAAGGTGGTGAGTCTGCGGAACAACCAGACCGAAACCGGGGACGCCCGATAGGCAATCACGTTGGGCAACCCGGCCTGGGCCAACTCCAATGCCACGGTTCCGGATGCCGCCAGCGCGACATCGGCGGCAGCGAAGGCGTCAAACTTCTCCTCGGCACCCCGCACGACCGTCGCCGGAACCGGCCAGCGCCAGACATGATCCGAAACGATTTCGGCAACATTGGCCACCGTCGGTACGATGATATGAAGCCCCGGGTAACGCTCTCGAAGAAGGAGGGCACACTGTTCGAAGATCGGCAACAGGCGCGTGACCTCATTACGACGGCTCCCGGGGAGAAAACAGAGGATCGGCGATGAGGCTCCGATTCCATGACGAACCCTGAAGGCGGCACCATCAGCCTGTCGCTCCCCCGTCTCGATCACCGGATGCCCGACATGAGTGGTGGGAAGCCCTGCGGCAAGGAAATAGGGTGGCTCGTTCGGCAGCAACGTCATCAGGTGATCCAGGCACGCGGCCAGGTGAAAAGCGCGGCGGGGACGCCAGGCCCACACCATCGGCGCGACATAATGGATCTGGGGCACGGACCATCCCCCTGAATTCCGCTCCTCCCGAAGGGCCCGGTTTACTCGACCAGTAAAGCCCCAGGAATCGATGCTCACCACCGCCTGGGGCCGCAAGGACCGGATCGCCGTCACGGTCTCCCGCAACCGCCGAAGAATTCGTGGCAGGCGGGGCAGAACCTCCAGGAACCCCATCACGGCCAGATCTTCCAGAGGAAACAGGGTTACCAGCCCCTCCGCCGCCATGTTCTCTCCACCGATTCCGGCAAAGCGAACCCTTCCACCGGTCTCCCGGCGCAGGGCCGCCATCAGCCGCCCCCCCAGCAGATCGCCCGAGGGCTCCCCGGCAATGAGAAAAATCAGGGGGGCGCTCGTGGTCGTCGGGCTCAAGGGGGAGACTCCGCGGATGGGGCAATGCCGATCACGAACAGACCCAGGGCGTCGGCCCGCCTCGCGACCTCCACGGCATCCACCACGATCGCCCCCCCCGCCTCCACGGCGATCCCGCGAAGCCCGGCGGTGGCGGCCTGTTCCACCGTCCTGACGCCGATAGTCGGCAGGTCGACCCGCCGCTCCTGTCCAGGTTTTCTGAGTTTCACCAGAACCCCGCCTGGCCCCTCCCTGGCAAGGTCACGGCATCTCGCGAGCATGGCATCGGTACCCTCGACAGCCTCCACCGCCAGGACGATACCCTGTTGCACCACCGCTCCCTGGCCGACGTCCAGACTCCCCAGTCCTCGGACGACGGCAATTCCGCGTTCGATATCGCCGCGAGCTAGCGCATCGGGAAGAAGAGCCCCATAGGGCCCCTCAATGGCCAGCAGGCTGGAAAGGATTTCCTCAACACCAAGAACGTGAAACCCTTCCTTTTCCAGCTCCCGAAGGACGGCTTTCAGCAGGCCATCGTCCCCCAGGGACTTCATGCCGACCCTTGCCAGGAATCCCGCCGTCCACAGGTCCGGGCGCATCTCGAACAGACCTGGCCGGCGCACGGCACCGACCAGAACCAGATCCACGATCCCCTGCTCCCGCAGCCATCGGATGCCGGTCCCGGCCGCCCCCAGGCGTATCCACACATGGGGAACCTCCCGCACCATGGCCGGGTCGGCATATCCTTCCAGAGCGACGACGAACAACGGCCTTCCATTGGCCCGACAAGCCGCCACCACCATGGCCGGCAAATGCCCGGAACCGGCGATGAGCCCAAGCTTTCTCGCCATGGGGAGTCACATCACGCGGAAGCGTCCGCCCGAGGCTGGCAGATGGCACGACTGGAATCCCGACGGATAAAGTCGACAATCTCCATCACGCCGGGATAGGCGGTGAAAAGGTCCGCGACATCGGCGATACGCTCGGCCAAGGTCCCCTCCTGGGCAAACAACAAGCGATAGGCATTGCGCAGGGCATGAATCTCATCGCGACTGAAATCCCGCCGCTTCAGACCAACGATGTTGAGTCCGGACAGACGTGCCCGATTCCCCATGACCAGACCATAGGGGATGACATCGTTCTCCACGCCGGACATGCCGCCCACCATGGCATGCCGCCCGATACGGACGAACTGGTGTACCGCCGACAGCCCCCCCAGGATGGCATAGCTCCCCACCTCCACATGCCCGGCCAGGGTAGCGTTGTTCACCATGACGACGTGGTCCTGCACCACACAGTCATGAGCGACATGCGCCCCGACCATGAACAGACAGTGGTCGCCGACCCGAGTCACCATCCCCCCCCCCCTCGGTACCGGGGTTCATGGTGACGTGCTCGCGGATCACATTGTGGGAGCCAATGATCAGCTCCGATGGCTCGCCCTTGTACTTGAGGTCCTGTGGCTGGTGGCCGATGGACGCGAAAGGATAAACCTTCGTGCCCTCCCCGATCCGGGTGCGCCCCTCCACCACCACATGGGAAACGAGTTGCACGCCCGCGCCAAGCTCGACGTGCGGACCAACGACGCAGAAGGGACCGATCTCCACCGATTCCGAAAGGTTGGCCGCGGGATCGACAATGGCGGTCGGATGAATGCTGGCCATCAGTTATCCACGATCATGGCGGTGTAGGTCGCGTCGGCAACCACCGCATCGTCCACCACGGCCTCTCCCCGGAATCTCCAGACGTTGCCGCGATTGCGATGCTTGAAGACTTTCAGAAGGAGACGATCTCCAGGGATGACCGGCCGGCGAAACCTGGCCCTCTCGACACTCATGAAATAGACGAGTTTTCCCTCGGCCCCCTCGCCCAGAGTCTCCACCACCAGAACGGCGGCGGTCTGGGCCATGGCTTCGACGATCAAAACCCCCGGCATGATCGGTCGGGAAGGAAAATGACCCTGGAAGTACGGCTCGGCCGCCGACACGTTTTTCACCCCCACGGCGCTGACGTTGGGTATCAGGTCCATCACCCGATCAACCATGAGAAAAGGATAGCGATGCGGGATCATCTGCATGACCCGGTTGACATCAAGCACCTTCTGACCCTGCTTTACCGCCGTCGTGTCCATACGTAGCCCGTCCTCGTAAATCGTAATACCCGTCGCCCCCAGACCAGTCCGTCAGGCACCACCCTTCTTCCTGGCCATCTGCTCCAGGAGAGCCATATGTCGCCAGTGCTCCTTGGCCGGAAACGCCGGACTGCCGGCGACGGTCTCCCCAGCCCCAACATCGCGCATCACGCCTGACTGGGCGGCAATACGCCCCCCCGTCCCGATGGTCAGATGCCCGGTCAATCCCGCCTGGCCTCCGATGGAAACGAAATCCCCAAGCCTGGTACTGCCGGAAATCCCGACCTGGGCGACGATGACGCACCCCCGACCCATTTCGACGTTATGCCCAATCTGCACCAGATTATCAATCCGGCACCCGGGCCCGATGACCGTATCCGGCCCGGCACCTCGATCAATGGTCGAGTTGGCCCCGACCTCCACATCGTCACCGATGATCACCCGTCCTAGCTGGGGCACCTTGATATGGCCATCCCGGCCCATGGCGAAGCCGAACCCGTCCTGGCCGATACAGGCTCCCGGATAAATCACCACCCGATTCCCGAGAAGGCAATGACTCAAGGTCGCGTTGGCACCAACCACGCAGTCATCGCCCAGAACAACGCCGTCTCCCAGGACCGCGTTAGCTCCAATACGGCAGTCCCGACCTATCTCCACCCGGGCCCCGATCACCGCCCCGGGCGCAACGACGACGCGCTCCCCAAGAACCGCAGAAGGATCGAGCACCGCGCCAGGAGCAATCCCGGAGCCGGAAATCGTCTGGGGATAAAACGCCTGGGCTATCAGAGCATAGGCACGATAGGGCTCCCTGGACAGCAATAGGGCCATCCCCTGAGGCGCGCGACCGGCCAACGCCGGGTGAACAACGCAGGCCCCCGCACGGCTGGAGGCAAAGACCTCCACATAACGCCGGTTGTCCAGAAAGCTGATATCCCGGTCCCCAGCCCGGTCCAAAGGGGCCACGTCCCGGACCTCCCGCCCACCGTCGCTGCCCTCCGCGATCTCGGCCCCAGCAATCCGGGCGAGTTCCCCAAGCGCAAACGGACCAGCCAGAGTAAAAAACCGGGGATCAGCCATCTCCGCCTACTTCCCGGCCGCGGGTTGCGTCACCTTGCTGGGATCCTCGACGGCAACCTTCGGTATGGCCTTGTTCAGGCGCTCGATCACCCGATCGGTGATGTCATACCTGGGATCGAAGAACAGCGCCGAAGTCGCATCCAGAACCAACGTCACCTTCTGCTCGCTGGCAACTTCAATACTCAACTCCAGGACTTTCTTCTGGATCTGTTGCAAGGCAACTCCCGCAACCTTGTCGAGATTGCGACGGCGCTGTTCCACGGTACGCTGGGTCTCCGCGACCCGCTGGCGAAACTCGTTCTGCTTTTCGGCAAACGCCTCCGAGGAGACAAGGGTCCGCTGCCGAGCCAATTCCTGGTCGGCATCGTGCAGTTCCTTCTCCACTTTCGCCACTTCGTTCTGGTAGGTGGCGGCATACTGATCCACCTGCTTGCGGACCCCCATGCCGGCACTGGACGCCATCACCGCCCGCTGAGCATCGAAAACCGCCAGAACCAGCGGCGGGGGAGCTTCGGCCACCGCGGTGACCGGGGCCGCGAGCCCAAGGAACAGCGACAGACCCAGGCCGGCGACAGCAACGTACCGGCTGCCACAGCGGCCGGTGCCTGCGGAAAGACGCTTCGTCATCCCTAGAACCTCGTTCCAAAATTAAACCGGAAAATCTCGGTCTTGTCGAAGGAGCGCTTCATCAACGGCAAAGCCAGATCGATGTTGATCGGACCCATGGGGGACTTCCAGGTCACGCCCGTGCCAGCTGAGGCACGTATCTGATGCGAGATATCCACCTTGGCCGCATCGACACTGTCCGGATCGCCGATACTGCCGAAATCCGTGAACACCTTGCCTGTCAGACCAATTTCCTTCGGCAGGCCCAATGGAAAATTAAGCTCGGTGGTGCCGTTGGCAATCCAGTTACCGCCCAGGGCATCGAGCGTAAGCTTGTCCCTGGGACTGACCCCGCCAACCGCGAAACCACGAAGGTTATCCCCACCCAGGAAGTATCGCTGGGAAATCCGCACGTCCTTGCTGAACCCGAATATGTAGCCAGTTTCAGCCGCGACCCTTCCAATCCACTGGTCCCCGAAAGGGAAGTAGCGGGCGGCACTCAGGTTGCTGCGAAGGAACCGTTCCGTACCTCCGGCACCGGCAGCCTCGTTGCTCAACCGTATCACGTGCCCCTCGGACGGATTGATCCGGCTGTCACGCCTGTCATAAGTCAATGACTGGCCAAACGAGGACTGAACCGTCACACCGGCCTGGTCCCGCACATACACGGACGCCCCGGACTGGATGTTCTTCACGTCATCGCTTTTCAAAAGGTAACTGAATCCCTGACGCCACGAGTCGTTGTAGTTGAATTCGGTCCGCAGCTTACCGCCCACCGAGGTGACGGTATAGGAACTCTGACGAATCAGATCGGTCCGCACGGCGAACAGATCGGTCCCGGCCGCCAGCGGCCGATCCAGGAAATAGGGCTCGGTGAAGCTGAAATTCACCTGGCTCTGGCGTTGGCCGATGGTGGTGCTCAGATTGAGGTCCTGCCCGCGTCCCAGCAGATTGCGTTCCCGAAGGCCTATCTGGAACATGGCCCCGCTGGTGGTGGACCAGCCGACCCCGAAGGAAAGCTCGCCCGTGGACTTCTCCTGAACGCTCACCTTGATTATGGTGCGATCCGGTGCCGCGTCGGACGGAACATTGGTGATATCGACCTTCTCGAAGAAGTCCAGATCCTCGATCCGCTGACGGGACCGACGGAGTTTGGCGGTATTGAAGGCGTCCCCTTCCACCAGCTTGAATTCCCGTCTCACCACCTCGTCCAGAGTGCGGACGTTGCCGGTAATGTCGATGCGATCCACGTAAACGCGCGGGCCTTCCAGGATTTCATAGGCGATATCGATGACACGGCGCTCGCGATCCCTGGAAACCTTCGGTCGCACGTCGACAAAGGCAAACCCCAGCGATCCCGCCTGGTCGGTCAGGTTCTGAACCGACTTCTCCACCTCGTTGGCGTTGTACCAGTCGCCCTTCTCGCCAACCACCTCCTGCGACAGATCCACCGCCTTCAGAGCCGGCAGCATCGCATCCACCTTCAGGTCGCCATAGCGGTAGCGATGCCCTTCCTCCAGACTGATGGTGATGAAGAAGGCCTCACGATCCGGGGTAAGCTCCGCCACCGCCGACACGACACGGAAATCGGCGTAGCCATGCTTCAGATAAAACCGGCGCAACAGTTCGCGGTCATAGGTGAGACGGTCAGGGTCGTAGGTGTCGCTGGAGGTAAGAAAGCGGTACCACCGCTCTTCCTTCGTGGCGATGGCCTCGCGCAGGTCCGAATCAGAATACTGACGGTTCCCCACGAAATTGATCCGACGGACATAGGTGGGAGGACCTTCGTTGATCTCGAACACCAGATCGACCCGGTTCTGGTCCCGCTTGATGACCTTGGGTTCCACGGTTGCGGCAAACCGACCGCTGCGGCGATACAACTCAATGATCCTCTGGACATCCCCCTGCACCTTGGTACGGGTGTATACGACCCTGGGACGCAACTGAACCTCCTTGTTCAGCGTCTCTTCCTTGGTGTGACGATTCCCTTCGAAGGCGATACGATTGATGATCGGGTTCTCGACCACTTTCACCACCAGGCGGTTGCCCTCGCGGTGCAGGCTGACATCGGCGAACAGGCCGGTGGCGAACAGGCTCTTCAGGGAGCGGTCGATCCGCTCCGGATCAAAGCGATCCCCTTCCTGTATCAACATGTAGGAGCGAACCGTCTCGGGCTCGATCCGCTGTATCCCCTCCACCACGACGGCGGAAACGGTCTGGCCCTCCGGCTGGGCCCGAACAAGGGAAGCCCACGACAGCCCTACCAGCAGCAGCAGAAAGAACCAGAGCCGTGCGTGAATCGAGCCGACCACATCTCCCCCCTAAGCCAAACAGACCCTACTGTATCAAACGCCCCACATAGTCAAAAACCTTGAGATGTACCAGATCGTTCCAGGTGGCAAAGAGCATCAAGCCCAATACCAGAACCAATCCAATCCTCAAACCAAATTCTTGTGCCCGTTCGTTCAGGGGACGTCCCAGCACCGCTTCCGCCGCGTAGAATACAAGATGTCCCCCGTCCAGCAAAGGCACCGGGAAAAGATTGATCAATCCGAGGTTGACCGACAGAAAAGCGATGAAGGTTATGAAATTGGCAATGCCGCTCCGCGCCGCCTGACCGGAAAACTGGGCGATCCGCAGCGGCCCGCCCAGATCCTCCGACCCCCGCGTCCCGGCGATCATCTGTCCCACCGATACCAGAGCCCCCTCCGCCACCTCATAGGTCTGCGTCAAAGCCGCGGAAAGCGCCGCGACCGGACCATGGCGCACCATGACCTGGAGAGCACCGCTGACCCGGATACCAAGCAATGGCGTCCGCCGGACATTCCCGAAATTGTCGGTGATTTCCGACATCTTCGGTGCCACGGAAAGAGAAATCTGCCCGCCATCCCTCTCAATCAGCAAATTCATCGGACTGCCATCCGAAAGCATGACCCGATGCTGGATTTCGCTGAACTGGCCGATATGGGTGCCGTCGATACCGACAATCCGGTCCCCGGCCTTCAGCCCCCCCCTCTCTGCCGCACCACCCGCGACTACCTCTCCCACCACCGGCGGAGTGATCGGTTGCCCCACGGTGGCGAACATCAGCGTGAAAACGATGATGGCGAACAGAATATTGGCAGCAGGCCCAGCCGCAACGATGGCCACCCGCTGCCATAGTTTTTTATAGTGAAAGGCGGTGGCCTTCTCCTCCGGCGTCATCTCGACGGAGGTATCCACCGTGGCGCTGGCGGGATCGGCATCCCCAAACATCTTCACATAGCCGCCCAAAGGCATGAGTCCGACCTTCCAGCGGGTGCCGCTTCGGTCGGTCCACCCGAAAATCTCCGGACCAAAACCGATGGAGAAGGTCTCGATCCGCACGCCGTTCCAACGAGCCACCTGGAAGTGGCCCATCTCATGGACGAACACCACGACCGAAAGGATCACCAGGAACGGCAGAACGTAATCCCGCAAACCTACCAACAGTTCCATGGCCTATCGATCCATCCTACTCCGGGCGGCACACCGTGCGAACGATCTCGTCCGCCACGCGCCTTGCCCTCCCGTCCATCTCCAGCACGTCGTCAACACTCACGGGCACCACGGAGGGCACAGACTGAAGCGTCCGCTCCACAACCTCCGCGATACTCAGGAACCCGATGACACCGGAAAGGAACCGCTGAACGGCAACCTCGTTGGCCGCGTTCAGGATTGTAGGAGCCGAGCCTCCGCTTTGCAAGGCTTGGCGCGCCAGGCGCAGGGATGGAAAGCGGACGGGGTCCGGAGAGCGGAATTCCAGGTTGCCCACTGCCGCCAGATCCAGTCTTGGCGAGGGGGTATGGATGCGCTCCGGCCAGCCCAGGGCATAGGCGATGGGAGTGCGCATGTCGGGAGAACCGAGTTGCGCCAGAACCGAGCCGTCGATGTAGGCCACCAGGCTGTGGACGACCGACTGCGGGTGGACCAGGATATCGATGCGGGTCTCCGGCATGCGAAACAGATGGTGAGCCTCGATCAGCTCCAGCCCCTTGTTCATCATGGTCGCGGAGTCCACGGATATCTTGGCACCCATGCTCCAGTTGGGATGCGCCACCGCCTGCGCCGGCGTCACCCTGGACATGTACTCAAGATCGCGATCGCGGAAGGGTCCGCCGGACGCGGTCAGAATAAGCTTTTCGATACGCTCCGGAGCCGTGCCCTCGAACACCTGAAAGATGGCATTGTGCTCGGAATCCACCGGCAGGAGCGTGGCACCGTGGTTGTGGACCTCGGCCATTACCAGATCGCCGGCGCAGACCATGGCCTCCTTGTTGGCCAGGGCAACCGTGGCACCACGGCGAATGGCCGCCAGGGTGGGTTTGAGGCCGGCGGCCCCGACAATGGCCGCCATCACCCAGTCCGACGGATATTCGGCCGCCTCCACCACCGCTTCCGGCCCCGCACCCACGATGACCCCAGTGCCGGCCAGTGCCTCCCGCAACGCCGGCCCAGCGTTCGGATCGGCTACGGCCACGAAGCGGGGCCGCAGCAGGCGAGCCAGTTCCGCCAATCGTTCCACCCTGGAATGGGCCGCCAGAGCCTCGACCCGATACCGATCCGGATGGCGCAGAATCAGGTCCACCGTGCTCTCGCCGATGGACCCCGTCGCCCCCAGGATGGTAACGCTCCGACAGGAACTCTGGCCCTTGGCCATCCCGATCCCCGTGGTCGCCATCACGACCCCCTCTACCGCCACAACACAATTCCGCCACCTGCCACCCAGACCCCCAGGGCAACAGCCGGCACCGCCGTCAGCAATCCGTCGACCCGATCCAGAACTCCACCATGTCCCGGGAGAATGTTGCCTGAATCCTTTACGCCGAAATGACGTTTCATGCCGGATTCAAGCAGATCCCCGATTTCCGACACCACCGACACCCCACCGCTAGCCAGCAATAATACCGTCACAGACGGCATCCCCAGGACATTTGCCGCCCCGTAGCCGACCGCAACGGCTGCGAGAACGCCGCCGATTGCCCCGGACCAGGTCTTTTTCGGACTGATGGTCGGGGCCAGCAGCGGCCCTCCCACCAGCCGACCCGCGGCGTAAGCACCGATGTCCGTCGCCCACACCACCAGAAACGCCCAGGCGACCGTTTCCAGTCCCGCCCCCGAACGCAGATCCACCAGACAGACCAGAGGAACCCCCAGGTAGACCACCCCCGCCGCCAGCCACCAGCGAACCGGCCTGGCCCTGTTGCGCTGCTCCCCTGCACCCCATATCGCCAGAAGGCCTCCCCCGATCACCAACATGCCCCAGGCCAGCAGTGGCCAGGGCGTGGCCAACATCCCGGTGCCGGCAAGAAGTGCCAGTGCCAGCCCTCCCCCCGCGAGGGTAAAGCGGCCACGACACATGACCTCCCACTCCCACGCCATTACCACGGCGAAGAGGGCGATCATGACGTCGAAATAGGGACGACCGTAGTAGGTCGCGGCCAGAACCGGCGGCAGCAGCACGAGCGCGGAAAGGACACGAAGAGCCAGCAACCGTTTTCCGCCTATCCAGGAATCACGCCATACCGGCGTTCCCGCCGGTGATATTCGTCGATGGCCCGCTCCAGATCCTCGCGGGAAAAATCCGGCCACAGGGTCTCGGTGAAAAGCATTTCGGAGTAGGCGGACTGCCACAGAAGAAAATTGCTGATCCGCTTTTCTCCGCTGGTCCGGATCACCAGATCCGGATCGGGAATGTCGACGGTAAACAGGCGTTTTGCAAACGCGGCCTCGTCGATCCCCTCCACGGCAAGTCGCCCGGCAAGTACCTCCGTCGCCAAGCGCCTGGCCGCCTCCACGATTTCAAGACGCCCGCCATAGCTCAGAGCCACGGTAAGGGTAAGCGCGACATTGCCGGCAGTCAGTGTCTCCGCATCCTCGATCAAGGTGACGATGTCCGGCTCCAGCCGGGTCCGTTCACCGATGATGCGCAACCGCACCCCAGCCTTGTGAAGCTCCGCCACCTCGCTGCGCAGATACAGGCGCAGAAGGCCCATAAGGTCACTGACCTCCCCCGTCGGGCGACGCCAGTTCTCCGAGGAAAATCCGAACAGGGTAAGATAACGCACCCCAAGCCCCACGGCGGCCCGCACCGTCGACCGCACCGCTTCCGCCCCACGCCTGTGCCCCGCCACCCGCGGCAGGCCGCGTGCCTTCGCCCATCGGCCGTTGCCATCCATGATGATGGCCACATGGGCCGGCGGCGGAAAGGACCCGGGTTGCGGAACTGCCGGAAGGGATTGCGAGTCCATCCGCCTCACACCTGCATGATTTCTTTTTCTTTGTGCGAAAGCGCCTCGTCAATGCGTTTGATGTGGTCATCGGTCAGGGTCTGGACTTCGGCCGTATACTGACGGTGCTGATCCTGGGAAATCTGTCCATCCTTCTCCAGGCGTTTCAGAACTTCCATCCCATCCCGGCGCACGTTGCGCACCGACACCCTGGCCTGTTCCGAATATTTATGGGCGACCTTGGTGATTTCCGTGCGGCGCTCCTCGTTCAGGGCCGGGATCGGCACCCGCACCGTCTGTCCATCCGGTGACGGGTTGAGGCCCAACCCGGAGTCCCGGATCGCCTTCTCCACCGCCTTGACCATGCCCTTGTCCCACACCTGCACCGTGATCATCCGGGCTTCAGGCACCGAAACCGTTCCGACCTGATTGAGCGGCATGGCACTGCCGTAGGCCTCCACCATGACGGGATCCAGGAGACTGGTCGACGCACGTCCGGTCCGTAATCCGGCGAACTCCTTTTTCAGAACCTCCACCGCCATATCCATACGGTGTGTCAGATCCTTGCGCAAATCCGCGTAAGCCCCAGGCACGGTTCACCCCTCCCCACTGATGATCGTGTAGCGCCCCCGACCCGCCACCACTTCGGCCAGAGCGCCGACGGCCCCCAGCGCGAACACCAGGACCGGCAACGAACCGTCCCGCGCCAAGGCCACGGCAGCGGCGTCCATAACCTGGAGATTGTTGGCCAGGACGTCGGCATAATTCAACCGTTCATAACGTGTCGCCGTCTTGTCCTTCTTCGGATCGGCGGAATAGACACCATCCACCTGGGTCGCCTTCAGCAGGACATCACAGTTCATCTCCGCCGCCCGCAGTGCGGCCGCGGTGTCGGTGGTGAAGTAGGGATTGCCCGTTCCAGCCCCAAACACCACCACGCGCCCCTTCTCCAGATGGTGAAGAGCACGGCCCCGGCTGTAGGGCTCGCACACCGGCGACATCGGAATGGCGGACATCACCCGGGCCGGACAACCGATCCGCTCCAGATCGCCCTGAACCGCGATGGCGTTCATGACGGTGGCCAGCATGCCCATGTAGTCGGCACTGGCCCGGTCCATACCGGCGGCGGCCCCGCTGAGGCCACGGAAGATGTTGCCACCACCCACCACGACGGCAATCTGCACCCCGGCGTCGCGCACGGACTTGATCTCGGAGGCCAGACGCCGAACCGTCTCTCCGTCCAGGCCGAAGGGCCTCGCCCCCATGAGGCCCTCGCCCGACAGTTTCAGCAGCACGCGGCGGTATTTGATATCGGAAGCCATGACGAGGGGAATCCCCAGCAGGTTGGCAAAGCATCAAGGACACGACACAAGAGGAACGACGGCCGGCGGAAACGGGAGAGAAAACATGTGAAACACACCCTCCGCCGACGCCGTTCCTCCCGAAAGGTCATCCACCCCGAGTCGCGGCGACCTCCGCGGCAAAGTCCTTTTCTTCCTTGGCGATTCCATCACCCAGAACGAAACGTTCAAAGCCCGTGAACGTGATCTCCGTCCCCATCGCCTTGGCGGCATTGGCGATCACGTTGGCCACCCGGGTCTCGCCGTCGATGACGTATATCTGCTCCAGCAGCACCACTTCCTCGTAGTACTTGCGGAGCCTTCCTTCCACCATCTTGCCGATAATAGCTTCCGGCTTGCCCGAAGCCCTGGCCTGCTCCACCAGAACCGCCCGCTCGCGTTCCAGGGCTGAGGTATCCACCGAAGCGATATCCAGGAACTGGGGGGCCGCCGCCGCCACGTGCATGGCGAGATGGCGCCCCAATTCCGCGAGCTGCCCGGCATCCCCGCTGGAGCGCAGGCCTATCAGCACGCCGATCTTGCCCAACCCGGGTGCGATGGCGTTGTGAACATAGGTCGCCACCACACCCTGTTCCACCGAAAGCACGCGGCACCGACGCAACTGCATGTTCTCGCCGATGGTGCCGATCATGGCGGCAAGCTGTTCTTCCACCGACTTGCCGGCATCCGGATAGGCGGCTGCCTTCAGTGCCTCGAGGGTGCCTCCCGTCTTCAGAGACAACCCGGCCACCGTTCTCACGAACGCCTGGAAGGCATCGTTACGGGCCACGAAGTCGGTCTCGGCGTTGACCTCGGCCACCGCGCCGCGATTGCCTTCGGAGGCGACACCAACCAGACCCTCGGAGGCAACCCGACCGGCCTTCTTGGCGGCGGAAGCCATGCCCTTCTTGCGGAGCCAATCGACGGCCGCCTCGATATTGCCGTCGTTCTCCATCAGCGCCTTCTTGCAATCCATCATGCCGGCGCCGGTCATCTCGCGCAGTTCCTTCACCAGCGCAGCGGTGATTTCGGCCATTGTCAAACCTCTTCATTAGCGTCGGGGACTTCCCCGTCATCGCAAGGGGCACCGCAACGGCGACTGCCGCCGCCGCGATCCCATGACTTTTCCCCACTGTCCTGTCCGGACAGGGCTTGGCACAAGGCGGGAAGACTACTCCGCCCCAGCCCCTTCTTCGGCCTCTGCCGGCGATTCGGAAGGCACGGCCACGACCGGTTCCGTCGCGCCGCCCACGTCCACGCCAGCAGCGTTCATCTCGGCCTGGATGCCATCCAGAACCGCGCCACTGACCATCTCGCAGTACAGCTTGATGGCCCGGATGGCATCATCGTTCCCGGGAATCGGATAGGTGATGCCAGTGGGATCGCAGTTGGAATCGACGACCGCCACCACCGGAATGTTCAGCTTGTTGGCCTCCTGCACGGCCAACCCTTCCTTCTGAACATCGATGATGAACAGGATGTCCGGCTGACCGCCCATCTCCTTGATCCCGCCCAGAGCCCGCTCCAGCTTGTCCCGCTCGCGGGTCAGGTTGAGAACTTCCTTCTTGGTCAGGCCGGCGATACCCTGGGTAAGCTGCGCCTCCATCTCGCGCAGACGCCGGATCGACTGGGAAATCGTCTTCCAGTTGGTCAGCATGCCGCCCAGCCAGCGATGATTGACGAAATACTGGCCGCAACGCCTTGCAGCCTCGGCCACCGGCTCCTGTGCCTGACGCTTTGTGCCAACGAACAGCACCCGCCCCCCGCCGGCGGTCACGGTCCGGATCGCCTGCATCGCCCGATACATAAGCGGAACCGTCTGTTGCAGGTCGATGATGTGGATATTGTCGCGGGCACCGTACAGATACGGTGCCATCTTCGGGTTCCAGCGACGGGTATTGTGACCGAAGTGGCATCCAGCCTCGACAAGCTGGCGCATGGAAAATACTGGCAGAGTCATTGCCTGTGATCCTTGATTTTTCCGGTTGAACCTCCGCGGAACTTAGGCAGACACCTCCCCGTCACCTGTACAGGACGGCACCTGCACCGGACCGGCCATCCCGGACCTTGGCCCAGGCGGACGCGCTTCCCGCGTGCGAGTAACGAGAGGTTCATAACGCCCGGCGAGACCTTTGGCAAGGATTCTCGGCGGGACAACGGGTCCACCCGACCACCCCACGGGTCCACCCGATCACCCCCAGGTGCCGCCGGCGTCAGGACTTGCGGATGTGGGCGATGAATTTGTCCACGTCCTCCCGCAGATTTTCGGCCTGGGTGGAGAGTTCCCGTGCCGCGTTCAGCACCGCGGATGAGGCCCGGCCGGTTTCGGCGGAAGCCTCGCTTACCCCCCCGATATTGCGCGACACCAGGGTGGTGCCGGAAGACGCCTCCGTGACATTGCGGGCGATCTCCCGGGTCGCGCCCCCCTGCTGCTCGACGGCGGAGGCGATGGCTCCGCCGATCTGGCTGATCTCATCGATGGTAGTGGTGATCGCCTGAATGGCAGCAACGGACTCCTCCGTGGCGGACTGCACGGACAGGATCTGGGTAGAAATCTCCTCGGTCGCCCTCGCCGTCTGACTGGCCAGATTCTTTACCTCGCTGGCGACCACGGCGAACCCCTTTCCGGCATCCCCCGCCCGGGCCGCCTCGATGGTGGCGTTGAGGGCCAAAAGGTTGGTCTGGCTGGCAATGTCGTTGATCAACTTGACCACGTCACCGATCTTCTGCGCGGCGGAAGACAAGCCCTGAACCTGGGCGTTGACCTTGGTCGCCTGATCAACGGCCCCCCGGGAGACGTTAGCTGAATAGCTGACCTGCCGGCTGATTTCCTGAACCGAAGACGTCAGCTCCTCGACGGCCGCCGCCACCGATTGGACGTTGGCCGAGGCCTGCTCGGAGGCCCCCGCCACGGCCGCGCTCTGCTGTACCGTCCGATCCGCCGTCGTCGTCAACGACTGCGCCGACCTCTGCAACTCGCTGGCAGAGGAAGAGACGATGTGGACGATCCCCTTGACACTGGCCTCGAAACTGCCGGCAAGCTCGTGCAGCGCCGCCCGGCGCTCCTCCTCCGCCCGACGCTTCAGAGCCTCCTGCTCCTCCTGTAGGTGCGCGACTTTAACAGCGTTTTCCTTGAAAACCTGCACCGCTGCCGCCATTTCCCCTATCTCGTCACCCCTATCCCGCGCGGGAACCTCCGTCTCCAACCGCCCCCCGGCCAGGTGACGCATCGCCGCATTCATAGCGAGAATCGGCTTCAACACGCCACCGGCGACGATCTTGGCGATCAATACGGCCAGAGCGATACTGACCCCCATCGCCCAGAGAATGGCCTTTTCGGTCGCGGCCTGCGTGGCCTCGTATTCCGACGTGCCCCGGGCGTAGTCCTCGGTAATTCCCTTGTCCAAGGCATCAAGCACCGGCTCCACCTCGGAATAGGATGCGGACAACTTCTTGACATCGACCGCAAGTGCCTGGGAAGCCTCCACCACACCCAGAAAATCACGCTGGTAGGCCGCCAACTTGTCCAGCACCTGCTTGCGCACATCGGGGGGAACGGTCGAACCCTCCAGGGTCTTGGCGAATTCGACCACGCGAGTCTTCATCTCGTCGGCGTACTTCACATCCTGACGAGCCAGGAAATCCTTTTCATGGCGACGCATCATCAGAAGCAGAACGGTCAGGCGCGGCTCGTCGAAACGACCCAGGGCGGATTCGATCTCATGGACAGAAGCGCGGAGCGTTCCAAGGAGCCCGGATTTTTCGTCCAGTCCAAGCCTCGTCTTCGAGGCGACCACGGCATTGAACGTCTGTTCGTACACCTGGACCGTCGCCTTCACCTTCTTAGCTACCTCAATATCCTCCCCATGGGGCATCAGCGAAATCAGATTGGAGATGTATTCCAATGCTTTCTTTGTAGACTCAACCTGTTTCTTTATATTCTCTTCTTTATTCCTCATCAAAAAATCTTTTTCGTGACGGCGAGCCTGCAGCAGGGCCTTGGTAAGATCATTGACGATATCCCACTCCCGCGCGGCCATTTTCATCTCGAACTGACTAGCCGTGATGGCCACGTTTCCCCTGTGGTAGATGACGCTGATCGCGATCATCCCGATGATACCGATCGCGGCAATGAGCGCCATCTGATACTTGAGACTTATTTTGCTCAGGCCCAACATCACCAAAACCTCCCGCGTATTTTTTATTTATTCCAGTCACAAACAGGACAAGCAGCGCAACTTCATTGCGGAACGCGGCGACTATAACATAGGATCGCTCAATTCGACAAAATAAACGCACATTGCGGGTAGGGTCTTTTCTTTATTTCAATGCATACTGAAGAAGCTCCTCATGCTGCCCGTGCAGGACAGATCATGGAGCGACCGCGAGCAAATCATCGGGCAAACAGACACGACGACGCCCGTGCGAGGCCGGAACCTCACGCGGGCGACGCGGTATATGATTTCTACTTCCCTGTTGTCGTCAGTGTGGTACCGCCAGCGCCGCAAAGAAATCGTTGCCCTTGTCGTCAACGATGATGAACGCCGGGAAATCCTCCACCTCGATCCGCCAGATGGCTTCCATACCCAGTTCCGGATACTCCAGAACCTCCACCTTCTTGATCGACTGCTGGGCAAGCTGCGCCGCCGCCCCGCCGATGGAGCCGAGATAGAACCCGCCGTGCTTCTTGCAGGCATCGGTCACGGCCTTGGAACGGTTGCCCTTGGCCAGCATGACCATGGACCCGCCATTAGCCTGGAACAGATCCACGTAGCTGTCCATGCGCCCGGCGGTGGTGGGACCAAACGAGCCGGAAGCCATGCCGGAAGGCGTCTTGGCCGGCCCGGCGTAGTAGACGGCGAGTTGCTTGAAGTAGTCCGGAAGCCCCTGGCCGGAGTCGAGACGTTCCTTCAGTTTCGCGTGGGCGATGTCGCGGGCGACGATCATCGGCCCACTCAGCAGCACCCGCGTCTTGATGGGATACTGACTGAGGGTGCGCCGGATCTCCTCCATCGGCCGGGTAAGATCGATTTTGACCACATCCCCGGACAGTTTCTCGCCACGGACTTCCGGCAGATAGCGGGCCGGATCGGTCTCAAGTTGTTCCAGGAACACACCGTCATGGCTGATCTTGCCGATAATCTGGCGATCGGCGGAACAGGAGACGCCGATTCCCACCGGCACCGAGGCCCCGTGCCGGGGCAGGCGGATGACCCGGACGTCATGGCAGAAGTATTTGCCACCGAACTGGGCCCCGATCCCGGACTTGCGAGTCAGTTCCAGAACTTTTGCTTCCAATTCCACATCACGGATGGCGTGACCGGCCTTGGTACCGGTGGTCGGCAAACCGTCCAGATACCGGGCCGAGGCCAGCTTCACGGTCTTCAGATTGACCTCGGCCGAGGTCCCGCCGACGACGATGGCAAGATGGTAGGGCGGACAGGCCGAGGTACCAAGCCCCAGAAGCTGCTCGTTGATGAACTTGACCAGACTCTCGGGGTTGAGCAGTGCCTTGGTCTGCTGGAACAGATAGGTCTTGTTGGACGACCCCCCACCCTTGGCCATGAACAGGAACTTGTAATAGCTGCCCTCGGTGGCGAACAGGTCAATCTGCGCCGGCAGGTTATTGCCGGTATTGACCTCGTCGTACATGGACAACGGAGCCATCTGGGAATAGCGGAGATTGAGCGATGTGTAGGCCTCGGCGATGCCCTCGGACAGCGCCAGGGCATCGTTGCCGTCGGTCCAGATGCGCTGACCCTTCTTGCCCATGACGATGGCGGTACCGGTATCCTGGCACATCGGCAGGACCATGCCAGCGGCGATATTGGCGTTCTTCAACAACTCCAGGGCCACGAAACGGTCATTGTCGGAAGCTTCCGGGTCATCGACGATGTTGCGAAGCTGCTGCAAGTGCCCAGGCCGCAGAAGGTGAGAGACGCTGCGAAAGGCTTCCTTGGCCAGAAGGGTCAGAGCCGCCGGGGCCACGGTAACGATCTCCTTCCCCCGGAAGGTATCACTCCCGACGTGGTCGGACGTAAGCTTGGTGTAGGGCGTCGTATCTTCGCCCAACGGAAACATCTCGGCAAACGCGGCCTCAACCATATCCTGCCCCCTCCCCTCTCAATTATTGTGTCGACAGCCCATCCTCCCTCCGCCCCTCGTCAGGGCGGACGGGAAACCGGCAGACCCGGCTGCCACTACCTATTTTTTGCGGAAGGTGTCAAGGGCGATGACCTTGCCACCGGCATCGCCACCGGCCGGAGGTGCAGCGATGGACTTCTCGGTGGGCTCACCCCCGGGATCACTCTCCCCGGGGGGCTCCTCGAACAGGGAAAGGGGAAGCTCCAGACTGGTATCCACGACGTACTGCAACTTGAAACGCGCCGAAGGATCGGCGAAGGCCACGATAGAGGCGAAAGGTATATGGAGACGCTCGCCGATCTTGTTGAAGCTCAAGGTGACCTCGAAGTGGTCCTCCCCGACCTCCAGGCCCCAGAATTGATTCTCCAGGACGATGGTCATCTCCTCCGGGTGCCTGATGACCAGATGCGGAGCCATCTCGACCCCGGGGTAGCGGGTTCGGAAAGCGATGTAGAAGTGGTGCCCACCTATCAGCCCCTGACGCTCGGTAACCCTCAGCGCCTCCCGGACCACGTTGCGCAGGGCCGCATCCATCATCCGACCGTAGTCCAGTCTGTGGATTTTCTGATCCGCCACGGAACCGCCATCCCCCACAACAAAACACCCCACAAAGTCGACGGGACCGAGTCGTCGACGTGAGGAAGAATAAGGTGGGAGGCTTCTGTTGCCCGGTGCCTCCCGGACCGCGCTTACCTAATTAGGCAGCGAGCGCCATTTCGTTATCGTTGGCACTTTTGAGTTGGCCCGATGACGGCGGAACCATGCCGAGCACACTCCAAGTCTTTACCACGCGCGTCGATCCTGTTTCGCCCCCAGGGACCCTCCGCCAACCGGCCGGAGGGAAAATCTGGTGGAGGCGCCGGGTACCGCCCCCGGGTCCGCTACGCTTATTCCAAATGGAATTTAGCGCCATAGTCGGGTCACCCCGACGCGGTCATTATAGAACGACCGCAACGGGGAGAAAAGGTCTCTATTTTTCGCGTTGGCGGCAGTGTGTGGCGACTGGCGACGGAATGTGCTAGACCCGCGCCATGAGTTCGAGATTTTCACGCATCATGCGACTCAGGATGATCCTGGCCTTGTGCCGCCGTGCAGATATTTTGACCCATGGTCAAAATATGCACATACGGCCGCTCACGCGCCGCGCAGGCTTTACCAGCGAGTCGATGAGTCAACTCATCGGCTCGCTGGTATTAATTCTGGCGCTGTCCTCCGGCTGCGCATCCGGGACAGTCTGGGCTGACGCCGAACCCGATACCGGTGCCGACCCTACCCTGACGTTTCCGGTCAAGTGCCAGGTGGATCGGGATTGCTGGCTTTCCCGCTACGTCGACGTCGTCAGGGACCCCGCGCGCGAAGCCCGGGACTACGGCTGTGGACTCCTCAGCTATCACGGCCACAAAGGTACCGACATCGCCATTGTCGATGAGAAGGCGATGGCCAGGGGGGTCCCGGTGGTGGCTGCCCTGGACGGCCCCGTGGTCCGAACCCGGGACGGCATGGCGGATTTCAACACCCGCGCCCCCGGGGCCCCTCCGATCAAGGATCGGGAATGCGGCAACGCGGTCGTCATGCAGCACGGAAAGGACTGGGAAATCCAGTACTGCCACCTGCGGCGGGACAGCGTCCTGGTCAAGCCGGGGCAGAGAGTCAAGGCCGGCGAAACATTGGCCCTGGTGGGCGAGTCCGGGGATGCCCCCTACCCCCACCTCCATTTCGAGGTCCGCTACAAGGGGGCTCCGGTGGATCCCTTCTCCGGCCGCAACTCGACCGGAACCTGCGGTATCGGGCCTCACCCGCTGTGGAAGATGGAGGTCCTGAAATCGCTGCCCTATCATCCCGTAGCCCTGTTTACCGCCGGGTTCGCCAGCGTCGCTCCCAACGACGTCGCCGCGATCCAGGGCCGATACAACACCGAGACGTTTCCTGCCGATGCGCCGGTCATGTACCTCTGGGCCGAGTTCTTCGGCACCCGACAGGGAGACACCGCCCGTTTCCTGCTGAGAGGGCCGGATGGCAGGCCCGCCGAAACCAAGGTCGTTCTGGATACGGGCAAGACACCGGAGCGTTTCGCCACCCTGCCGGTACAGCGCACCGGCAGCCGCTGGCCCAAGGGCCGGTACCGGCTGGAAGTCTCCCTGACCCGCAGCAGCGGCAACGGGCTGGCCGACAGCGGCGTCGTTACCCTCTCCAAGGAAATCACCATTCCATGAGCGGGATCCGCGGTGCTTCGCTACTACCGCTCGCGGGGTTTCTTGTCGTTGCCTGCACCACGCCGCCGCCTCGCTGGACCCGCGTGGACACCACGGTGGGCGAGGCCCGCCACGACCTCGCCTCATGCCGACGCAACGCCGACCAAGCCGTTACCCGCCCCCGGGGGGCCGACCCGGACCTGGACCGGGACACGGGACCAGCGGGAGGCGACAGCAACCCGCTGCGACTCTATGACATCGATCGTTCAGAACGGGCGTTTCTTCGCGCGGTCGACGACTGCATGCGCAGCCTCGGGTACTCCGAGTTGCTCACGAAGCGACGTTAAGGCGCGCCGCTCACCGAGGCCGCCGCTCATCTACCTGTCGACTTTACACCAGGAAGCTGATCTGCTGGCTGGACACGCCGCCGGTAACGATGTTGACGATGCCGGTACTCGACTTCGCCCGGTCCTCCTCCTGCGCGTGGAAGCCCTCCAGAACCGGAGACACGGTGAACGGCTCGCGCACCGCCGCTCCGACGTCCGCGCTTTTCCCGTCGGAGGACCCCTCGGCATTCTGGTTCAGGAAAGACCGGGCCGCAGACGACAGCGTCAGGTTGACCGCCGGTGCCGGGACCACCTTCGCCGGAGTTGCGTCCGCCCCCTCCCGGGCGGCGGCATATCTGGCCTCCACGTGGCCACGTATATCCTGGGCACGTATCTGACCCGACTCCGCCCCCAGAGATGCGGCGACACCACCATTCCCTTGCCGTAGAAGCTGCCCGATGGCGGCGCTGGAAAGCGTAACCACGTCCCTGACGCCCACCGGCGCACCTTCCTCCGGAAGCGCGCGCAGGGGAGAATCGGACGCGGACGCCCCGGCCCGCCCCGTCAACTCCGCCCGTGGAGCAAGCACGCCGTCACGGGGTGACGCAAGCACACCGTCGCGGGGCGACGGCTGAACCATATTCTGGGCCGCAGCATAGGAAGCTATGTTCTGCGAACTGGTCAGAGATATCGTCGACATGACCACCACCACTCAACCGGAGCAAAACCGGGGGGCTTTCAGGGACTTCAAATCTCTTAACAATCTATCAACGATTCCTGACAAGACACTGACGGAATCAAAGGACAAATTGGGGGCCGGGTTTATCCGGCCGCCCATGGTGGCCTACTTCGAAACGTCCGCCGCAACCCTCATCCTGACGATCTTGTCGGGATCGGTCACCGCGCCGTTCTGGAAGGTGCTGCCCTTTTTGATCTTGTCCACGTTCTCCATCCCCTCGACCACCTGTCCCCAGATGGTGTACTGACCGTCCAGCGAAGGAGCCGGCTTGAAGCAGATAAAGAACTGGCTGTCGGCGCTATCGGGATTACTGGCGCGCGCCATCGACGCGGTACCACGGACGTGCCTGGCCTTGCCGGGCGAGCTGAACTCCGCCTTCAGCTTCTTGCCAGAACCACCAGTCCCATTGCCCTTCGGATCCCCGGTCTGGGCCATGAACCCCTCGATCACCCGGTGGAAAAGCAGGCCGTCGTAAAACCCTTCCCGGGTCAACTCCTTGATCCTGGCCACATGATTGGGCGCAAGATCCGGACGCAGCTCGATCGTCACCGGCCCACTCGCCAGTTCCAGAATCAGCGTGTTCTCCGGATCGCCGGCCAAAGCCTCACTGGTCTCCATCGTCATCATCCCCAAGAGTGCAAGCAACAGGCCCATCACGTATTTCATTGTCAAACCCTTGTCCAGGAAAGATGTTTCAGCATCAGCCCGCCACCACCGGCACTCCCAGTCCATAACGCTTCAACAAAGCCTGGTGAACACGGGGGGAAACGAAGGAGGAAATGTCGCCACCCAGCCGGCCGATTTCCTTCACGAACCGGGAGGAAATGAACTGGCATCGCTCCGACGCCATCAGAAATACGGTCTCGATATCGCCACAAATCCGGGTGTTCATCGCCGCCATCTGAAATTCGTACTCGAAATCCGATACCGCCCGAAGGCCACGGACGATGACCTGCGCTTCACACTGCCGCACGAAATCCATCAACAGCACCGAGAACGGAAGCACATCCACCCGCGCCCCGTTGGGCAGCGGCATGGCGGCGATCTCGTCCTTGACCATCGCCACCCGATCCTCCAGAGAGAACAGCGGTCCTTTACCGTCGTTGCCGGCCACGGCCACGATCAGACGGTCCACGACACGGGTGGCTCGCAGAATGATATCGAAATGGCCATTGGTTATCGGGTCAAAAGTCCCCGGGTAGACACCAATATGGTCAGCCATTCACCCCCTCCTCCCCCGGCCCGTCCGGGGGAATGCCTCCCCCCTCGCCATCGTTTTCGCTTTCGTTTTCGTTCATGTCGGCGAGTCGAACAGCCGACACCACCCATTCGTCCCCGGCGGTCCGGAACAAGGTGACCCCCTGGGTATTGCGCCGGGCGATCCGGATATCATCCACCGGAACACGGATCAACTGCGCCGCATTGGTGACCATCACGATCTGGTCCGAGTGACCGATGGGGAAGGAGGCCACGACGGCACCGTTGCGACGTGACGTCTCGATGCTGACGATGCCCTGCCCACCCCTGCCGGTGACCCTGTATTCGTAGGCGGAGGTCCGTTTGCCATAGCCGTTCTCGGTGATGGTAAGGACGAACTCCTCGGCCGAGGCCATCTGTTCGAGCCGCTCCTGGGAAAGCCTGGCAACCTCTCCCCCCGATCCCTCGACATCGGAGGCTTCCTCCTCCCCGCCTTCCACGGCGTCCATGGCCTCGCCGCCGGTCTCCACATCCTCCACGACGGCACGGGAAAGCCTCAGGTAGGCGGCCCGCTCCTCCGGACCATATTCGGTATGGGCCAGCATGGACATGGAGATGACCCGGTCTCCCTCGGCAAGCCGGATCCCTCGCACCCCGGTAGAGGTCCTGCCCGCAAACACCCGGACATCGGTCACCGCGAAACGGATGCATTTGCCACTGTGGGTAGAGAGGAGAACGTCATCCCGGTCGGTGCAGGTCAGCACCGAAATCAGGCTGTCGCCCTCGTCCAGCTTCATGGCGATCTTGCCGTTGACCATGACGTTGGTGAAGTCGGAAAGCTGATTGCGCCGCACATTGCCGGTAGCAGTGGCAAACATCACGTTCAGCTCGGCCCACTGCGTCTCGTCCTCGGGCAAGGGCATGACGGCGGTGATGGTCTCACCCTCCTCCAGCGGCAGCAGGTTGACCATGGCCTTGCCCCTGGCCTGAGGGGTACCCAGGGGCAGCCTGTAGACCTTGAGCTTGTAGGCCTGGCCGCGGGAGGAGAAGAATAGTACCGGGGCATGCGTACTGGCGACGAACAGACCGGTGACGAAGTCCGCCTCGCGAACGTTCATGACACTGCGGCCCTTGCCACCGCGTCGCTGCGCCCGATAGGCCGACAGCGGGACCCGCTTGATGTAGCCGGTATTGGTGACCGTGACCACCATGTCCTCGCGCTGGATCAGGTTCTCGATGTCGGGCTCGAACTCGGTCTGCTCCAGGGCCGTGCGCCGCTCGGTGGCGAACTGCTCGCGGATCGCTACCAGCTCGGCCCTCAGAATTTCGTACAACCGCTTCCGGGACGAGAGGATGTGCAGGTACTCCTCGATCTCCACCCCGATTTCCCGCAGTTCCTGGTGGATCTTGTCCCGCTCCAACCCGGTCAGGCGATGCAGGCGAAGATCCAGGATGGCCCGGGCCTGGGCTTCCGAAAGCCGGTAACGCCCCTCCACCACCTCCCGTCCCGGCTCGTCGATCAACTGGATCAGGGGCTCGACGTCCGAAGCCGGCCAGTCACGGGCCATCAGTTGTTCGCGGGCGGTCGCGGGATCGGGAGCGGCCCGGATCAGCCGGATCACCTCGTCAAGATTGGCAACGGCGATGGCCAACCCCACCAGGGTATGCGCCTTGTCCCGCGCCTTGCCGAGTTCAAAGACGGTACGCCGACGGATGACCTCTTCACGGAAACCGACGAAGGCGACGATGATGTCCTTCAGGGTCAGCAGTTCCGGCCGCCCGCCGCGCAGGGCCAGCATGTTGACCCCGAAACTGGTCTGGAGCGGCGTGAAGCGGTAGAGCTGATTCAGAACCACCTCGGCCGAGGCGTCGCGCTGCTGCTGGGGTTGGCATTCAAACTGGATTACATGGATTTCCAGTGGCTGGCGCTTGCGCTCTATTTGATGTTTCT
>JBKACM010000201.1:0-4602 GCA_046269335.1 Alphaproteobacteria bacterium
ACAGAATGTATTTTCTGAAGCGGATGTAACTGAATGGGTTGATATAGAAAAATCTAAGCACTTTGGTCATTTTGAGGGAAATGAAGTAGACTTTGATGATGGACAAGAAGCCATTATGTATGATGCCAATGTGATTGGGTTTCGTGCCACTAATCATGGATTAGTTCCTGGAGATTTTATAGCCGTCTATGGCACAGATTATTATGACGGACACTACTATGTTCTTACCTACTCTACCGCTCACATTGTTGTTGTGTGGGGCATATACGATCCCGAGGTGTTTACAACTGTAGCAAAAATGAGAAAAATAATTTCTCTAGGTCCAGAGATAGATGACTACGGGAGAAAGCAGGATTGTAAAGATGTTGTCCCTTACGTTGAGATTGTTTTTTCTGATGGAGAAATTGGACATGTGATAAACTATGCGGACTACGGCTTAGGGTTTGCAGCTGTAGAGTTTAGTACAACAAAAGAAACAATATCAGTTACCGCCGTGCACGACATCGCATACGATACTGAGTTTTTATCCAGCATGCCCGGTCCTTCTATAACTCCCGAGTATGAAACTGGAATGCCAAATATGATTGGGTATCCATATTTCAATATGCGAAGATCCTTTCACCTATTTGATACTCCTGCTTACAGTCATGATAACCCATCTCGTGGATATGAGGATTTGGCGGGGGCTAAGTGGAAGGGTAAACTCTCAACTATTTCAGAGTCTGAGGATCCAGAGTATGAAGGAGACTGGACGGGCTGGGTTCCCAATAAATTTTTTGATAGAATGATGGCTCAACCTTGGTGGACATTATTTGATGATTCTGATTGTCCGTGGGTAGACTTATGCTACCGTGGTCCCTCTCCTGTTAAGTTTGTCATAGATATGGGTTCTCCTCGATTATTCTCAAAGTATCGTTATTGGATCCAACTATGGATTTGCTCGAATGCACCCTTGTGTAATAATCAGGTTTTAGTATCTAAACCGAGGACTTGGGTAATTCAGGGTTCGCATGTTGGAGGTAATAATGATGGGGATTGGGTAACACTGCACAGAGTTACTGATTATGATCCTGATAAATTTGTTCCCGAATTTCACCCCCCAGACAAGAACGTTCCAGAGAGTTGTGCTGTAGGAGATTGGCTTTCACTTGCGCGCGAACGATCGCGCGGGCGCTCAACGCGCCTGCCAGACCGCGATGAGTCAGGCTCATCGCGGTCTGGTATCAGATCATCGCCATGCCGCCATTGACGTGCAGGGTTTGACCGGTAACATACGCGGCCTCGTCGCTGGCCAGAAACACAGCCGCCGAGGCGATGTCCTCAGGCGCGCCAAGACGCCCCGCCGGAACGGCTTCGAGAAGCTTCTGCTTCTGGGCCTCGGGCAAGGCACCGGTCATGGCGGTCTCGATGAATCCCGGCGCAATGCAGTTGACGGTGATGTTCCGGGAAGCCACCTCCGCCGCCATGGACTTGGTCATGCCGATCATCCCGGCCTTGGAAGCGGAGTAGTTGACCTGTCCCGGGTTGCCAGTGACGCCGACGATGGAGGTGATGCCGATGATCCGGCCGAAACGCCGCTTCATCATGCCCTTGATCGCCGACCGCGACAGCCGGAACGCCGCCGTCAGATTGACGTCCAGCACAGTCTGCCAGTCCTCGTCCTTCATACGCATCACCAGGCCATCCCGTGTGAGACCCGCGTTGTTGACCAGAATATCGAGTCGACCCAGCGCCGTCTCCGCCTGCCCCACCAGCCTGTCCACCGCGGCAGGGTCGGACAGATCGCATGGCAGCAGAACCACCCGCTCCCCACCCAGCAGACCCGCCAGCGCCTCCAGCGCCGGGACCCTGGTGCCGGACAGGGCCACCACGGCCCCACGCCGGTGCAGGGCGGTAGCGATGGCCCCGCCAATCCCGCCGGTAGCCCCGGTCACCAGCGCGCATTTACCGGTAAGATCGAACATTCACCCATCCCCAACAAGAACCGGCACGACGATCCTCCTCACGACCGCTTCAGGAAAGCCTCGATATCCTGCGGCGTGTTGATGGCCGTCCCGGAAAGATCCTTGGAAATCCGCTTGGTCAGACCGGTGAGGATCTTGCCGGAACCGATTTCCACCAACTCGGTCACGCCGCGATCCTTCAGGTACAGGACACTCTCCCGCCAGCGCACCGCCGAGGTAATCTGCTCGACCAGGAGATGCCGGATCTCGCCCGGGTCCACCACTTCCGAGGCCGTGACATTGGCCACCAGCGGCACGACCGGCGGGTGGAAGGCGACCCGCTCGAAGGCCTCCGCCATGGCGACGGCGGCGGGCTGCATCAACTCGCAATGGAAAGGCGCGCTTACCGGCAGCATGATGCTGCGCTTGGCCCCGATCCCAGCCGCCAGTTCCACGGCACGCTGCACGGCACTCATGTGCCCACTCACCACCACCTGCTGCGGAGCATTGTCGTTGGCGGCGGTACATACCTCGTCCCCGGCCGCCTTCTGGGCGATGTCGCGCGCCACGTCCAACTCCAGCCCCAGGAGGGCCGCCATGCCGCCATGCCCCACCGGAACCGCCTTCTGCATGGCCCAGCCTCGCGTTTTCAGCAACCAGGCGGTGTCGGCCACCGACAGGGTCCGCGCCGCGGCCAGAGCCGAGTACTCGCCGAGGGAATGCCCCGCCACATAGCGGGCGGCCTTGGTGATATCGATCCCTCCCTCCGTCTCCAGCACCCGCAGGACGGCCAGGCTGACCGCCATCAACGCCGGCTGGGCGTTCTCGGTCAGAGTCAACTCCTCGGCCGGCCCCTCGAACATCAGCCGCGCCAGATTCTGACGCAGGGCGTCGTCAACCTCCTCGAACAGATGGCGGGCCACCGGAAACGCGAGCGCAAGCTCCCGCCCCATGCCGACGGCTTGCGATCCCTGACCGGGAAATACGAATGCGCTCACCATATGTTGTCGTCCCCCTCGCAATGACCCTCTTCCGGAGCATGTCATAGCGAGCCTGAAATGGGTGTCAAGTGGCTTGCGATCCAACCCGGATCGTGTATAGTTCGCGGCTTCGCGCTCCTTGCCGGCTCGAACCCGGCTATGGCCGTCGTTTTCCTGGGGAAAACGGCGGGCGAGAGAATCCACAAGGGGTATCACATGCCATTGTACGAAACCGTGTTTATCGCGCGGCAGGATGCGTCCGCGCCACAGGTCGAAGCCCTGGCCGACCAGATGACCGCGATCCTCACCGAACTGGGGGGAAGCGTCACCAAGCGGGAGAACTGGGGGCTTCGAAACCTCGCCTACCGCATCCGCAAGAACCGCAAGGGTCACTACATCCTCTTCAACATCAACGCACCGGCCGCCGCCGTCCTTGAGATGGAGCGGCAGATGCGGATCAGCGAGGATGTGCTCCGCTATCTCACCATCAAGGTCGACGTTCTGGAGGAGGGGCCGTCCGCGGTCCTGCAAAGCCGCGGCAACGACCGCGAGCGGGGCGACCGGGGCGACCGGGGAGGCCGCTTCGGAGGCCGCGAGCGCGGGGATCGCGAACGGGGGGATCGGGATCGCGGCCCTCGCGACCGGGGCGATGGCGAACGGGGTCCGCGTCGTCATGACGGCGGCGGCATGGAAGGACGTCCGTTCCGCAGTGAGTCCCGAAACGAGGGAGGTCTGTGATGGCCGGTGCTCCACGTCGCCCATTTTTCCGTCGGCGCAAGACCTGCCCCTTCTCGGGAGCCGATGCGCCAAAGATCGACTACAAGGACACGCGACTGTTGCAACGCTACATTTCAGAGCGGGGCAAGATCGTACCCAGCCGGATCACGGCGGTGTCCGCCAAGAAGCAGCGTGAGTTGGCCAGAGCCATCAAGCGCGCCCGGTTCCTGGCGTTGTTGCCCTATGTGATCAGCTAGTTGGACGGAGCCACCCCCCCTCTCCGTCGGGTGGCTCGCTGGAGGAAGAGACATGGAAATCGTTCTGCTTGAGCGGATTGAGAAGCTCGGCCAGATGGGGGACGTGGTCAAGGTAAAGCCCGGCTACGCGCGCAATTACCTGTTGCCGCGGAAGAAGGCCATGCGGGCCAGCAAGGAGAACCTGGAGCACTTCAAGACCCAGCGCGTCCAGCTTGAGGCCACGAACCTCAAGCGGCGGGAAGAGGCCGAGGCCATCGCTGCCAAAATGGGGGGGCTGGTTCTGGTCGTCGTCCGTCAGGCCGGCGAGGGTGGCCAGCTTTACGGCTCCGTCGCGGCCCGCGACCTGGCCGAGGTCCTCAAGGAACGGGGTTTCACCGTGCAGCGTAGCCAGGTGCAGCTCAACCAGCCGATCAAGAGCCTGGGGCAATACCAGGTGCGGGTCGCGCTGCATCCGGAGGTGATCGTCATGGTCGGGGTCACCGTTGCCCGTTCCCAGGACGAGGCCGCGGCCGCCGCAGCGGCAGCCGAGCTGCTGGAGAGCCCGGAGCAGGCTGCGGAGGCGGTTGAAGCCGAGGTCGAGGCGGAAGCCGCCGTCCACGGGGACTAGAAAGCCGGTTGACCTTTTGATTGGATACCGGAGCCAGGAGTTATACCAATCCGCGTTGATCGTGACCGATCAACGCCCTCAATCGCCGGCGGGGCCGT
>JBKACM010000202.1:0-4588 GCA_046269335.1 Alphaproteobacteria bacterium
AAGCCAAGGGGCCGGACGGCCCCGCCGGCGATTGAGGGCGTTGATCGGTCACGATCAACGCGGATTGGTATGATATCGCGGGTGGCGTCACTTGGCGGGCTTGAACACCTGGATGCGATTGTTCATCGTATCCGCGACGTAAACCCACCCGGTCTTTTTATCGACAAGAACCCCGTGCAGATTGCCGAACTCTCCGATCCCGTTCCCCCTCTTTCCCCACATAGTGATGAAATTGCCATCCTTGTCGAAGACCTGGACACGGCTGTTTCCGCTCTCGGTAACATAAACACGGCCTGCCCCATCTATCGCAAGACCGACCGGAGAATCCAGCTCCCCCTGTCCCTGTCCCAGATGGCCCCACGTCTTCAGGAATGTTCCTTTCAGATCGAAGACCTGTATCCTGTTGTTTTTGAGGTCGGTGACATAGACGCTGCCATTGTTGGCTCTGGCAGCCTCTGGACTGTTCATCTTGCCTGGTTCGGCACCCATTCCACCAAATGCATACTCGTATTTGCCATCCAGGTTGAAGACCTCGACGCGATGGCTCCCCGACTCGGGTATAAACAGCATGCCGTTGGCGATATCCATCATTTCCGGTGCCTTGACATGGCCGGAGTCGGCACTGTACTTGACGAGAGTCGATACGAGCTTGTAATCCTTCGAATACTTTTTGACGACTCCGGCGATGGAGTCGGCAACGAAGACGCTGCCGTCCGCAGCCACGGCAATCCCCTCGGGTTTTTCGAAACCCTCCTCGCCCCCCACTCTGCCACCGAACCGGGTGATGAACTTCCCCGTCGTCTTGTCGAAAACCTGCACGTAGGCGTGTCCGGCGTCCGTGACGAGAAGATGCCCGCTCCCGGTGAGTGCGAAATCCTCGACGTACTTGAACTGGCCCTCGTCCATTCCCTCCACGCCAATATTCATGACGTGGGTAAAGCTCATCCCCGCCGCGTGCGCGGCAGATGCGAAAAGCCACAAACACCCAACGACAGACAGGACAAGTGACGACAACTTCGGCATTTTCTTTCATCCTTTGAAGTCAGCATCAGATGAAATTCACATGACCCGGCGGATCGTCGATCAGCCGGTACAGGTAGTGATTGACCTCGTCCATGCGGCAATTCTTGCGGCATTCGGTGATGTCGAGTTCGTGGGTGACGAACTCGAACCCGACCCTGCGCTTCTCGCCCTCCCAGATTTCCTGGAACGATTTCTCGTTGAGGTTACCATACTGAAAACGCTCATCGAGAATGAAGGCTCCGCAGCCGTGTACTTCGCCCGACGCTATGATATGCGCCCACAGCATCGGTACCGAATAGCAGTGGGAATAACGGTCGTCCGACATCCACTTGCGCATGGTGTTGGCCCGAAAGACGACGCTGAACCTGTCGGTGTTGAACTTCTTCAACGCCTGTTCCATCTCCATGAACTGCTCATAGTCGAGATTCTTGTAGGCCTGAGTCAGACTGCGCTCGACATGGGAATAGGGTTTGACGACGAGGTAGTCCAATCCGATCCGGTCCCGACAAATCTCCGCCAGCCGACCAACCTCGGCCGCGTTCTCCGGCAGCAGCAGGATCTGCGCCCCCAGGGTCACGGAAAGATTCCTCTCCCGACGGGCCCGGGCGAAAGCGGTCAGGTGCTCGATGGTCTGCTCGAAATGCTCCGCCTTGGTCCGGTGCACCTTGGCATAGGTCTCGGCCGTGCCGGCATTCATCGAGCACTTGATCCACGACACCAGCGGCAATGCCTCCTCGATGAAGCCCCTGGGCAGGATCGAGCCGTTGGTGGTGAAGGAAACGTCGATGCCGGAGCCCTTGATGATCTTGACGATTTCGGTGATGTCCTTGTGCAGCATCGGCTCGCCTTCCCCGGCCAGCATGATGCTCTTCACGCCCAGGCGACCCATCTCCGGCATCCGGACCGCGAACGTCTCCAGGGGAATGGTGTTGGTCTTGTAGCCGACGTAGTCGTAGGCGCAGAACACGCAGCGATGATTGCACGCCCCCATCGGCGACATTTCCACGTAGATGGGATAGACGTGCTTCGCCTTTTCCCAGTCCCCCTTGGCCTCCAACAGGTCCGCAACGCGCCGCGGATGGAAGACCAGCTTGTGACCGTCAATCTGATAGCGATCCTTCATGACATGTTACCTGCGCAATCGAACTCGAAACGAGCGGGTCTGGAGAGAGAAACATGAGGGCTAGGAGAAGAAAAGCCCCCGATCCGCCATATCCCGTATGTTGGAAACAAACAGATTCAGCAGGGCGCGAATAAAGGGATCGGCGTGATCCAGCTTGGCATGAAACTGATCATATCCAATGACGACCACCGTCGTGTCCTCCCTGGCCCTGGCGCTGGCCATGCGGGGCCGATTGTCGATCAGGGCCATCTCGCCGAATATCCCGCCCGGGCCGATCTCTCCCAGTATGGCATCACCACTCAGGTGGGGAGAGCCCTTGATAATTTCCACCAGGCCACTCTGGACCAGAAAGGCGCGGTCACCAGGCTCACCTTCCTTGAAAACTAGCTGACCGGCAAAGAAGATCTTGCGGTCAAGAACCCTGGTCACCACCATGAGACTACCCCACTCCGCCGCCAGCCTACAGTAGCAGAATGCCCCCTGTGCCACCGGATAATTTTTTTGCAAGTCCCGGATTCTTCATCCGGATATCGCGAAGCTGGCAACACAATTGGGTGTCTCGGCCACCCTGACCTCCATCAGGGCCGCAAGCCCGCCGCTGCGCAGAGTGACGCGCGATACCAGTCGTTCGAACCAGTGGCGGGCCAGGCATTCGGCGGTGGGCTGGAACGGCACGACGTACAGCTTGGTTTGCAGTCGGCAGCGCTGAGGGATGCAATGGCCGTTCGCCGCCACCGCGCCGCCAACCTCGTCGAGCCACGCCTCCAGCGGAAGCTCCGGTGGCGCGAACATGGTCAGAAGTTCCCGGTCCTCCAGGGCGGCGATGAAGCCATGGTCGCAAGGCTGGTCGATCTCGGCCAACATTTCCTCCTTCAGGAAGGCGAAATCGAGCACCATTCCCGTCTGTTCCCCTTGCTGGTGCAAGCGCCCATCGACGGCCCGGCAAATGGCCTCGATGCCATAGCGATGCCCGTGCAGATGACGGCACTTCGAACCGTGGGTCATGATGCGGTGGCCGGCATCGATGGCAATACGGCGGGTCACGGTGAAGCCAGAGGCTGAAAATGTATTGGTCATCGGCCTGCGTCGCCCCCACAAGGCCGAAGGTTAGGAACCGGGCCGAAGGCGATGCGGCGCATCGGCGAGGGCCGGCGACGCGGCCATCGGCCTTGTGGGGGCGACCCGAAGGGCCGTACCTCCAGGGACCAATACATTTTCAGCCTCTCAGTCATGGGATGTCCAGGATCTTGTGAATCTGAAGGCTGAGACGCCACAGGGGATGGGCGAGACAGTAGCGGACGGCGGCGCGGATATTGTCGTCCCGCGCCGCCCCGTCCATGGGTTGCAGGGAAAAGTACCGGAAATCCAGCGTAGCGAAGTCCTCCGGGTCCAGCCCTGGCTGGGGATACACCAGTTTCAATTCATCGCCACGGGTAACCTGCAAGCCTCCCCCCCCGGCCTTGGGACTGACACAGATCCAGTCGAGTCCCGCCGGCAGGGTCTGGGTACCGTTGGTCTCCACCGCCACCTCGAACCCGAAAGCCCGCAGTGCCACCAGCAATGCCACATCAAGCTGCAACGAGGGCTCGCCGCCGGTCAGAACCACGAACGGCCTTCCGCCACCCCCCGGCCAGAGGGCGACGATGGCCCGCGCCAGGGCCTCCGCCGAGGCAAAAACTCCACCCCCGTCGCCATCGGTACCGACAAAATCGGTATCGCAGAACCGGCAGGTGGCCAAGGCCCGATCCTCTTCCCGCCCGGACCACAGATTGCATCCGGCGAAACGGCAGAACACGGCCGCCCGCCCGGCCTGGCCCCCTTCCCCCTGGAGCGAAAAGAAAATCTCCTTAACCCGATACGCCATGCTTTCTTTCCAGGGTCAGCGCCGTCAGCGCCGCCTTGACCCGGCCGATCACCGGACCCCACTCGCGCCCCATGGCGTCCTGACGGAACAGGCGCAGTTCCGGGTACCACGGGCTGTCCTCCCGATTCAACATCCACCGCCAGTCCGCCGCCTTGGGAATCACCACCCAGGTGGGACGCCGCAGCCCCCCCGCCAGATGAACCGTGGCGGTGCAGGAGGAAATCACCAGATCCATCCGGGTCATGATCGCTGCCGTATCGGCGAAGTCGCTCACCTCTTTGCCCAGATCGATGAAGTTGGTCCCGAGGGGTGTCTCCAGGGCCTCCAGATCCTGCCGCCCCGGTCCGACCTGTAGCCCGTAGAATGTCGTCCCCGGTACTCCCAGCAGGGGCAGGAAGGGTTTCAGACCCGGCGAGCGGATGCTGTCGTCCCCATAGACCTTGCCACCGGCCCAGATCAGGCCGACCCGAAGCATACCGTCGTCCGGTCCGAGGCGGGAGGACCAGCGTGCCACCCGCTCGGGATCGGGGAACAGGTAGGGGGTCTGGTTCGGGACCGTCTCCAGCCGGATATCCAGG
>JBKACM010000203.1:0-4575 GCA_046269335.1 Alphaproteobacteria bacterium
AATGGGGGCTGACGGGGAAAGTCCAGGCGGCTATGGTAGGGGCTGATACCGGTGAACGTTTGATCTGGCCTTCTGGTCAAACGTTCACCGGTAAGCCGCCACCGAGGCGGCAGCCAAGGCGGCGGACGCCGCCGCCCGGCGAGGGACAATACGGCGGTCACTTCGGTGGCTCGCCGGTATGACTTCCATCCTGGGGGAAACCATGGACGAGCGTGTACCCGAACCCAGGCCCGCGTCCGAGTCTCAAGAATCGGGCCGTGTTCTGTCCGACGGTGCGCGAAGCGGCGTGTACGAGGCCATCCTGACCCGTCGCGACGTGCGGAGCCAGTTTCTGCCGGACCCCATCGACGAGGAGGTTCTGAGCCGCATTCTGATGGCGGCTCACTTCGCCCCCTCGGTGGGCTTCATGCAGCCGTGGGATTTTCTCCTGATTCGTTCCCTGGAGGTGAAGCGCGCGGTCCATGACCTGTTCGCGAAGGCCAATGCCGAGGCCGTCGACATGTTCACCGGAGAACGGCGGTTCATTTACAAGTTTCTGAAGTTGCAGGGAATTCTGGAGTCGCCGCTGAACCTTTGCATCACCTGCGACCGGGATCGGGGCGGGCCGGTGGTGATCGGCCGTACCCATATCCGGACCATGGATCTCTACAGTTCGGTGTGCGCGGTACAGAACCTGTGGCTGGCGGCGCGGGCCGAGGGCATCGGCGTGGGCTGGGTCAGCATTTTCGACGAGGAAGAACTGAAGGCCATTCTGGGGCTGCCGCCCAGCGTGGTGCCGGTGGCCTACCTGTGCCTCGGTCACGTCAGCCACTTTCTGGACAAGCCCGAGCTGGAAACCGCCGGTTGGCGGCAGCGGCTGCCGATCGAGGATCTGGTCCGCTATGACCACTGGGATGGCCCGGCCGTGGAAGGGACCCTGCGCGAACGTCTGAAGATCGACCAGGTGGCGGCCCAGACCGGGACTTTCCTGACCGAGCGTCTGCCCTGATCCTACCCCCCCTGGTTTCCTTGAAGGAGCCTGTTGCCATGAAAGATTCCTCTCCCGCCAACTGGCGTCCCCGCACCCGTCAGGTGCGTGGCGGTCTGGACCGATCCAAGTTCTGCGAGACCGCCGAGGCCTTGTACCTGACCTCCGGCTACGTCTATGACACCGCCGAGGAGGCCCAGGAAGCCTTCGACGGTACCCGCGACCGCTATGTCTATTCCCGGTTCAAGAACCCCACCGTCCGTTCGTTCGAGCTTCGTCTGACCCAGATGGAGGAGGCGGCCGACTGTCGCTCCACCGCGTCGGGGATGGCCGCCGTGTTCGCCTCTCTGATGTGCATGCTGAAAGCCGGCGACCGCGTCGTGTCCTCGCGGGCCCTGTTCAGTTCTTGCAGCTACATCATCGTGGACTACCTGCCCAGGTTCGGCATCACCACGGTGCTGGTGGATGGAACCGACCTGGATCAATGGGCCAAGGCACTGTCCGAACCCACCGCTGCCGTGTTTCTGGAAACCCCCTCCAATCCCACCTTGCAGATTGTCGACCTAGCCGCGGTGTCCGAAATGGCGCACAGGGTGGGAGCGAAAGTGATCGTGGATAACGTCGTTGCCACCCCGGTTCTGCAACGACCCCTGAAGCTGGGTGCCGATGTCGTCTGCTACTCGGCAACCAAGCACATCGATGGTCAGGGGCGGTGCCTGGGGGGAGCGGTGTTGTCCAGCGATCAAGCCTGGATCGACGAGAAATTGGCCATGTTCCTGCGCCAGACCGGGCCCGCCCTCAGCCCCTTCAACGCCTGGGTGATGCTGAAAGGTCTGGAGACCCTGGATTTGCGGGTAGAGCGTCATTGCGCCAATGCCCTGGCCGTAGCCACCTACCTGGAATCCCATGCCAAGGTGGCCCGCGTGCTCTATCCAGGCCTGAAGAGCCATCCTCAGCATGAGTTGGCCATGCGCCAGATGTCGGCGGGCAGCAATGTCATTGCCATGGAGTTGAAGGGTGGCAGCCGGGAGGATGCCTTCCGGTTCCTGAACCGGCTCCGGCTTCTGGACATCTCCAACAATCTCGGTGACGCCAAAACCCTGATTACCCACCCCTCGACCACCACCCATCAACGGCTTGCGCCGGACGAGCGGGCACGGCAGGGCATCACCGAAGGCATGGTGCGGCTTTCGGTGGGTCTTGAAGACGTGGCCGACCTGATCGAGGATCTGGAACAGGCCCTGCCGGGCTAGCCGGGTGACCCTGGCCGTCTACGTCCACTGGCCCTTCTGCCTGAGGAAGTGTCCCTACTGCGATTTCAATTCTCATGGGATACCCGGCGGGGGGGAAGTGGACCACGACCGGTGGTGCCGGGCACTGTTGGCCGAGATGGGCCATTTCGCCGCCGAGACCGGGGGGCGGCGGTTGTCCAGCCTGTTTTTCGGCGGGGGCACGCCTTCCCTGATGGCGGCAACGACGGTGGCGGCGGTGATCGAGCGGGCGCTCGGTCTATGGCCGCCGGCGTCGGGAGAGGATGTCGAGATTACCCTGGAGGCCAATCCCGGTGCGGCGGAAGCTGGACCCTTCCGCGACTATCGCGCCGCCGGGGTCAATCGTCTGTCCCTGGGGGTACAGGCCCTGGACGGGTCCGCCCTGCGGAAGCTGGGCCGAGTGCATGGCGTGGCCGAGGCTTTGGCCGCGATCGACTTGGCGCGATCGACCTTTCCCAGGATGTCCCTGGATCTGATCTATGCCAGACCCGGCCAGACGATGGTGGCCTGGGAGAGGGAACTGGCGCAGGTCCTGGCTCTGGCCGGGGATCATCTGTCGCTTTATACGCTGACCATCGAGGACGGTACTCCCTTCGCCGCCCGGCAGGCCGCGGGAAATTTACCTCTGCCTGAGGAGGAGACCGCCGCCCTTCTGTTCGAGAAGACCCAGGCGATGACGGAAGCGGCTGGACTGCCCGCCTACGAGGTTTCCAATCACGCCCGACCTGGGGCGGAGTGTCGTCACAATCTGAGCTATTGGCGGAGCGGCGATTACCTGGGCATCGGCCCGGGAGCCCATGGCCGTCTCCGGGATGCCGGAGGAACCTGGGCGATCCGGCAGCACGCCGCGCCCAGGACGTGGCTGGAACAGGTGGAGACGTTCGGACACGCCACCGCGGAACGGATGCGCCTGAGCCGGTCGGAGCGGGAGACGGAAATCCTGCTGATGGGATTGCGCCTGAATGCCGGCATCGACGCGGCCCGCTTTCTGCACCTGACCGGTCGGTCCCTTGGGGAGGCGGTCGACCCGGAAGGCCTGGCCATGCTGGTGGAGGAGGGGTATCTGGTAGAGGATGCCTTCGGCCTCCGCACCACGCCAAGGGGGCGGCTGATGTTAAATGCGGTGGTGGAGAAGCTGGTGCGGTGAGCTTATACCAGACCGCGATGAGTCAGGCGCATCGCGGTCTGGTATTATCCGGAGTCTGCTTCTGGCCGCGCAGCGCGGGCTTGTCGCGGTGTCCGACCTAGTCGGAAACCGCTCTGGCTCGTATTTCCGACCGTTCCGAGGGTCGGCATGGGACGGCCTTTTCCGATTCTGGCAAGGCAATTGCTGTTTCCGTGGTAACGGCGACGGATCGGAGGTCGGTAACGAGGCAGAACACGGGGGCACGAGGCGGTGGAAGTCCGCGTGAACCCCTCTCTGGGGCATGAACACCGGGCACCTGCCCATTTTGTGTGCGTTCATCCCCGCGCCACGCCACGTTCCCTCTCTTCTCCGGCCAACAATACCAGTGAGCCGATGGGATGACTCATCGGCCCGCTGGTAAAGCCAGGAGGGTACCCATGATGGATCACGGCAACGGCACGCTTCCGTTGGTCGCCATCTATGAAATCAGCAAGATTCTCACGTCTTCGCTGAAGCTTGAGGCGATCCTGCGGGACGTGATCAACGTTCTGTCGTCATACCTGGAGATGCAGCGGGCGATGGTTGCCCTGAAGGAGCCGGACGGACGGCTGACCGTACTGGCCGCGGCCGGAATGTCGCCCAGAGCGCTCAGCGATGGGGATGTGCAGCCGCCGGCCGAGGTGGTGCGGAGGATTTTCTCCACCAGTATCCCGGTGGTGATTTCCTCGGACGCCGACGACGCGGCGGACCTTGATCGGGCCGGTCTGACCGACATCCCCGCCGACGAGGTGATGGCGGTGATCGGGGTGCCGATCAAGATCGCCGACCGCACACAGGGGCTGCTGGTGATCGAACGCATCCTGTGTGCCGACAGTCAGCATCGCATCGACAGCGACGTTCGTTTCCTTACCATGGTCGGCAACCTGATCGGCCAGATGATCCGCCTTCACCATACCATCGCATTCGACCGCGAGCACATGCTGAAGGAGAACCATCGCCTGCAAAAGGAACTGTCGCGGGACAAGGGTGACACGCTGCCGGCCTCGCTCGAAAGCATCGTCGGCAACAGTCCGCGCATGCGGGACGTACTCACCCAGGTCCGGCAGGTGGCACCAACCCGTTCGACCGTGCTGCTGCGCGGCGAGAGCGGTACCGGCAAGGAACTGATCGCCCGCGCGCTGCATGTCTTGAGTCCCCGCCGCAATCAGCCG
>JBKACM010000204.1:0-4574 GCA_046269335.1 Alphaproteobacteria bacterium
CAATGCCCGGCTGCGGGACGACCATCGCCAGGATTACTGCGGTTTCGTCTACGCCGATGATCCCGGCGTTCCCTCCTTCATCAAGGTGTTCGAGCCCAGAAAGTTCAGCGGCTGCGGTCATGGCACGGGCCCGGCGATTCCCGGCTGGATATTGTCGAAGCTGCCACCCTGCGACCTTGTCGCCGCTCTCGCTCCGCCGGAGGTACCGCCTCCCTGGTGGCGGCGTGCCCTGGTGATACGGGCCTGGAAAGGCAGCCTCTGAACCTACCGCTGCCGGGGGGGAAAGCCGAGTCCGGTGCGGACGTCGTCGGGGCTGGTTCCGGCCTCCCGCAAGGACCGCAGGGTTGGGGCGTGGTCGCGTTTGGCCAGCCTCTTCCCCCGGGCGTCCACGACAAGATCATGGTGATGGTAGTCGGGCGTCCTCAGGCCCAGCAGGGCCTGGAGCAGCCTGTGGACGTGGGTGGCCCGGAACAGGTCCCGACCACGGGTGACCAGGGTCACCCCCTGGTGATGGTCATCCACCGTGACTGCCAGATGATAGCTGACCGGAGCGTCCTTGCGGGCCAGCACCACGTCTCCGAACCCCTCTGGTTCGGCTGTGACGACGGTGGCCGCGGCGGCATCAAACCAATACAGTGGCCCGGCAAGGGCAATGGCGCGCGTCATGTCCAGGCGCAGCGCGAACGGCTGGCCGTTTGCCTGCCGCCAACGGCGTTCCTCCGGCCTCAGGTGTCGACAGGTACCGGGATAGAGCGGTCCATCCGGCCCCTGGGGCGCAGCTCCGATGCCCGCGATTTCCGCCTGGATGTCCTTGCGGCTGCAAAAGCAGGGATAAAGCAGCCCCATCTCCTCCAGGGTTGCCAGTGCGGTACGGTGGGCCTCCATCCGTTCCGACTGGCGCAGCACCGGCTCTTCCCAGACAAGTCCGAGCCAGCGAAGATCTTCCATCAGGGGATCCTCGTACTCACGTCGGCAGCGACCAGGATCGATATCCTCCAGGCGCAACAAAAAACGCCCTTCCCTCCGCCGGGCTTCGGATTCCGCGAACAGCGCCGCAAAAGCGTGTCCAAGATGCAGCAATCCGGTCGGGCTTGGGGCAAACCGGGTGGTTGCAGGCATATCGGAAATACCCAAAGTCGCGTCCCTCCATCGGACTGAGCACGAGGGCAGGATGCCGTGAACCTGGAATTAAGGCCACACGGACCTGAGTTTGTCGTATATAGTGGGGAGGATAGCGTCATCGTGACAGGATGGTCCTGCCACAGCAAGGCGACCGAGCGTTCCATGGCAGAGATCAGGCCCGCGGGAAGTCTACAGAATCGGGATACTTCCGGTTCCACGGCGAGGAATGCCCAGATCGAGTCGGCGGCGATCCGCCTGCTTGCTCACTGTTTTGAGGCGTTCGTCACCTATCAGGAGTTGGGGCAGCTTGCCGAGGATCTTCGGATTCTGTCCCTGAATGCCGAACTGGCGGCGGGGCGGGCGGGAGACCGGGGACGGGCGGTGCGGGCTCTGACCCAGTATACCCGGGCTCTGGTCAATCGGCTTGATGCGGTTCAGACGGAGGTGTTCGCCATTCGGGGCGAAACCTACAGGGCCAATGCCGCGACGTTGCGCGAACTGGGGCGACTCCGGTCGCTGAATCGTGCCGTCGTGGCCATGGGCCGCCGTTCGTCGGCCGGTGACGAGATGACGGAGGACCGTGTCGGCAACGCGCGGGAGGCCGTACTGGCGGCCCAGAAAGGGGCCATGGCCCGCGTGGGCGAGGCGCTGCGGGACCTGACCAGGGGTGTGCAGGTTCTTTCCGAGCATACCACCCAGGTGATGGAGGTCGTCTCCCAGTCGGGGAGTATCACCACCAACATCGCCATCGAGGCTGCCAGCGCCGGACAGTATGAGGTGGAATTCCGTACCGTGGCCGACACCATGCGGCGCTACGTTCTGATGCTGCGGGGTATCGTCGACAAGACCGGCGCGGCGGTCCGCTCCGCCACCCAGAACAGCGACACGCTTCATCGGCTGGTATCCGGTGCCGTGTACTGACCCGGGTTCCTTTTAGACCTTCGGCGGTCCGGGATTCCGGTCTCCAGGGGAGAGAACGAAATGGAATGCACGACGATCTACAGCAACGGCGAGCATCGGTGGCTGGTCTTTGGCCGGGACCCGGAAAAGCCGGACAGCCTGATTGACACCAATCAGGTGGTCGTCGTCGACGGCGATTCGGCCATGCTTCTGGACCCGGGGGGCAGCGAGATTTTCCCGGAGATGTTGTCCGCCCTCACCGGGGCCGTGTCCCCGGATCAGGTGCGGAGCATCTTCCTGTCACACCAGGACCCGGATATCGGCTCCTCCCTGCCCCTGTGGCGCCGGGTCTGCCGCGAGGACGTGAAGATCTATCTCTCGTGGCTGTGGGCCGGATTCGTGGCTCACTTCGATCGTGAGGCGGATTTCGTGGAAATTCCCGACCAGGGCCAGGGGGTTTCGGTCGGCAGGCGGCAGTTGAAGCTTCTGCCGGCCCACTACCTGCATTCGCCGGGCAACTTCCACGTCTATGATCCGGGAGCCCGCATCCTGTTTACCGGGGATGTCGGCGGTGCGCTGGTGCCAAAGGGCGCTGCCAAGGACATGTTCGTCCACGATTTCGACCGTCACATCCAGTACATGGAACTGTTTCATCGGCGCTGGTTCTGCTCGCCGGCGGCAAGGGATGCCTGGGTTGCCATGGTCTCCCACCTGGAGATAGACATCCTGGTACCGCAGCATGGGCTTCTCTTCAGAGGGGAGGATGTCGGGCGGTTCCTGAAGTGGTTCGGCGGCCTGGAGCTTGGGTCAGGCATCGAGGCCTTCGGTCAGGTCAAACTCTAGGGGTCCCAGGGACGCCCAGAACTTTCCTCTTTCTTCCCGGAGTCGTTCCATGTCCAGACAGTACGAGGAGTTCTTTGCCGATACCGTCCGCCGGGCCGATTTCGTCGGCGGCATGATCCGTCTTGAGTTTGCCACCCTGGTGCCGAGTGATACGCAGGGCGAGGCCCCGAAACTGGAATCCAGGCGTATGGAGATCATGCCTCTGGAGGGCTTTCTGAACGCCTACTCCGTGATGCAGGACCTGTTGAGAAAGCTTCAGGAGGCAGGTGTCGTCAAGCGGGGCGGTACCGATTGACCACCGGCACATTCGCCGTTCTCGGCGGACGGGCCCTTCTCGGTCTTTCCGGGGAAGACCGCCGGACGTTTCTGCAGGGGCTCGTCTCCAACGACGTCACCGCCGTTTCGGCGGAACGCGCGGTTTATGCCGCCCTTCTCACCCCGCAGGGGAGATTCCTGCACGATCTGTTTCTGGTCGAGTTCGGGGACACGCTGCTGCTGGACGGTGAAGCGGCGTACCTGGGCGACCTTGAAACCCGCCTGTCCCGCTATCGGTTGCGCGCCAGGGTCATGCTGGGGCCGGTGGGTCCGTCGCGCCCGGTAGCGGTGGCGTTCGGGGAGGGGGCCCTTGCCGCCTTGGGGTTGAGCGATCTTCCGGCCGGGTCGGCGGTTCCCTTCGGAGGGGATGGACTTGCCTATGTGGACCCGCGTCTGCCGGCCGCGGGGGCACGGCTGGTGTTGCCCACCGGGGGTACGACGGATGCGCTCGCCGCCAGGGGACTGCTGCCCGGCACTCCGGACGATTACGACGATCATCGCCTGACGCTGGGCCTGCCCGACGGCCGCCGTGACATGGTCCCGGAACAGGACCTGCTGCTGGAATGCGGTTTTGAGGAACTGAACGGGGTGGATTTCAAAAAGGGGTGCTACCTGGGCCAGGAGACGACCGCCCGCACCCGCTACCGGGGGCTGGTCAGGAAACGTCTGGTCCCGGTTACCCTCGACGGCCCGCCAGTTGCCCCGGGGACACCGGTCCTATGCGGTGGAGAGGACGCCGGCGTGCTGCGCTCCGGTCTTGGGCGGAAGGCCCTGGCCCTTCTCCGCCTGGAGCACCTGGAGGCGGCCCGTCGGGGCGAGACCGCCGCCGCCGGCACCAGACTCACCGCCCACGTCCCGGATTGGATGCACGTCCCGGATTGAACGACGGTACCGCCCGCAGGCACGAACCCCGCGGACCCGCTCAGACGAATTCGAGCGGCACGACCTCGGTCACGACGAACCCGTCCTCGGGCCGATAGCGCTTGAGGGCCAGGTCGCGAGCCTCCTCCGGATCGTGGGCCGTGACGCGCTGGCAGTGCTCGTTGGCCCAATCATCGTCGAACAGAAGATGGCTCCGGTTTTCTTTCAGCAGACCGCGCACTTCGGCATTGTACAGCGACACACCGAACGTCTTGCAGCCACTTTTCGGGCAATACAACGGGTCCCCGACCATGTTTCGCTCCGTCTCTTTCCCTTGACACACCACAGCGGCCGGAGTTGTTTCTCCGTTCCAATTGATGGTCCCGCCCCTCGGGTCGTCACCTGGAGTCCAAGGCCACGGGACAAGCCGCAGCCATCCGACGCACGACTCCCGACGACCTTACACGAAAATCCTATATCAGGAATAGTGAATTCATGCCCGACGGATCATTGTTCCACCACATGAGTACTCC
>JBKACM010000205.1:0-4567 GCA_046269335.1 Alphaproteobacteria bacterium
TCGAGACGGCGGAACGAACACCGCCCTCGGCGCAGGGGCAACCGCCGCTCCCTGGGCCGGCGTGGGCATCATCGCCGTTCCCGGCGTGGACATCATCGCCGTTCCCGGCGTGGACATCATCGCCGTTCCCGGCGTGGACATCATCGCCGTTCCCGGCGCGGGGGCGGCTCCCACGACGAGCTTCAATTTCTGGCGCCGCCCCTCCCGATCCACGTCCAGTCGCACCACATCCCCGGGTTTGAATGGGGCCAAGGTCGCTGTCGCCTGCGCCGGGGACACGACTCTGCGGCCATCGATCTTGACGAGGATGTCCCCAGGCGCAAGTTGCGCCTGCGCCGCCGCCGATCCGGTAATGACCGAGGCAACGAACACGCCATCTCCGACACCATGGTTCAGCCTCTGTCCCAGGGTCGGAGTGATGGCGTGAACCAGCGCGCCCTGGAGCATTCCTCCGCCGACCGAATTCGCCACGGCGGCCGGACCCGCGACGCCGGTGGCGACATTGACGGCCAAGTTGGCCGAGGGGGTCACGTACTGGTAGGGAGGTGCCGCCACCGGCAGCGTTGCCGCACCGCCCGCGCCCATGAGAATCTGGTGACACGTCGAGCAGGGGAGGTTTTCCCGACCGTCGGTGTGCGGCGAGGGAACGCCGGCCGCGATCGGCGGTCCGCTTCCCTGCGCTCCCGGTGCCGCCACCAGCCGGCCCAGGGAACCGGGCGTACCGCCGAAGGCCACCGGTGCTGCGCCGGTTACCTGATGGCAGTCCGTGCAGGGCATCTTCTCCCGCCCATCGGCATGCGGCGCGGGAACGCCGGCCGCAATTGGCGGAGCCGCTCCCGGCGCGGCTACCAGCCGCCCCAGCGAATCGGTCGTGCCGCCGAAAGCCACCGTTGCCGCACCGACTACCTGATGGCAACTGGTGCAGGGCATCTTTTCCCGTCCGTCCAGGTGCGGGGGAGGGGTCCCGGCAACGATCGGCGGGGCCGAACCCCCGCCCTGCATCGCCACCGTTTGACCCAGGACCGGTCCGCCGCCTGTGGCGGGCAGGGCAATCTCGGTTTCGACGAAGGTGCGGGCCTTGTTGCTGGGGATGGCGAAGCCGACGCCGGAGAACGCTCCGGTCGGGGTATAGATCGCGGTGTTGATGCCGATGACATAGCCTTCCAGGCTGACCAGCGGCCCCCCGGAATTGCCCTGGTTGATGGCGGCATCGGTCTGAATGAGATCGGCGTGGGTCACCCCCTCGATCACCAGCGCTTTGCGCATGCCCGACACGATGCCACGGCTTACCGTCTGGTCCAGACCGAACGGGCTGCCGATGCTGATGACCTCCTCGGCCAGTCGCACCCGGTTGCTGTCACCCAGAACCGCCACCGGCAACGGTGCCTTTGGCGTGAATCGCAACAAGGCGAGATCGGTGCTCTCATCCATCCGAACGACGTCGGCGGTGTAACGCTGGGTTCCGGCGTCGTCGAATACGGTCACCTGGGCCTGTCCGGCCCCACGCACCACGTGAAAATTGGTCAGAACATAACCGTCGCTGCGCACGATCACGCCAGAACCCACGTTCTCCATCGTTCCGGCAACCAGGGGAGTCGCGAACTGGACGTCTCCTTCCGCCCGCGCGGTGGGAAGCGCCGGACTCGTGGCAGCCCCCCCCCCGGCACGGGTAACGGTGACGTTGACCACGCTGTTGCGCAACGCCATGGCGATGACGGAGAAATTGCCGCCGCTGGGCGCGGCCGGCATGGCAAGCGGTGGTGGCTCGACGATCCCCGGCGTCGTGGCCATTCCCGGGAAGAAGGGAGCCCCGTTGCTGGGTGCCAGCGGCGGGCGGGGGAGGTTGGCCATCGGTACCCCGCCGGGACTCGCCGCCGGCGTCGTGACGGCCCCGACCGCCGGTACCTGGGCCATGTTGACCGCGGCCGGACGCCCCCCGATCATACCCATGCCCCGGGTATAAAAACCGGTGTACCAGTACGCACCCGCCAGAACCAGAGCCGCGACCACCGCAATCAGGTAGAAGTACTTCCTGAGATCCTTCGAGCAGGCGGCGGGGCGCTGCGCTTCCGTGTCATCCACGAAAGAGTCCATCGGACTTACCCTTCGTCCCCGAGAAAGCCTTCATCCTTGGTTTCCTTCTCCGTTTTCGCGGCGGTTACGCCGACCGCCAGCGCAAGGACCCCGACGACGATCAGCACGATCGGCATCACCCCCCGCAGCAGGTCCACGACCGACCACCACCACACCGACATCCCCCACAGTCCCAGAGCCAGCGCGAGAAGCCCAACAACGATCCACGGCATGATACCCAACGCTCCATCCCCAACGACCCCAGCAGAAACGACCAGGAGCAAAGCACCCTGGCCTCCCGAACGCGCCAGACGACCTCAGGTATCCTCGCCGATCACCCGACGAGGGCGCGCACGCTCCCCCACCATAACCCACAAGGCGTAACACACTATGATCAGATTGCCTATCCCGGTAAAGACGAACGGCGCATAAGGCCCGACCCCGTCAAACAGCAGACCCCCGATTTCCAGAAACACGACGATGCCAACGCCCCCTACCACGTTGAAGGCACCGACAATGGAGCCCAGAATCTCCTTCGGGGCAAGGTCCACGGCCAGAACCTGCGGTGCCACCAGGCATCCGGCCTGTCCGGCGGCGGCAATGATCGTCGGCACCACGATCAACCACGTGTACGGATTGACGATGAAGCCGAGTCCCACCAGCCCCAGGCCCGACAGCGCCATACCCAGGGCTATGGCGGGAACCCGGCCATGGCGCTCGATGAACCATCCCCACACCGGAATCGATACCAGGACGACGACACCGACCAGCCCGATCAACTGGCCGGCCACGGCGGCGGCCCGCTCCTGCGGCACGCCCACCAGGTCGCCGAAATAGAGGTACCAGAGCATGAAGAACATGCCGACCAGCACCATGTCGCTACGGGCGAAGAAGGCCGACAGGAAGGCCAGACGCATCTGAGGCTCAGAACGAAGGAGGGCACCTATCCTCCGCCAGGGAATATGAGCATCCTCAAGCCTGGGCGCGACATCGACCAGGCACCGGCTGGCAAGGCCCGCGCCGGCCAGGGCGATCATCGCCGTGACCAGCATCACCGCCACCACTCCGGAGTGGGGAGTAATCTGGATCAGGACGGCGTACACCAGGGTCGCGCCGAAAGCGGTCATGAAGGCAGTGTTGGCCATCAGACCGGCGCGGTTGGTCTGGTCGCTGAAATCTCCCACCAGGGCGGTGAGCTGCGGCCACACCGCGCCCGCGCCCAGGGACATGATGATCCTCATCACGTAGTACACGGCAACGCCGCCGACCCCCAGCATGGCCCCGATGGCCGGGCTGAACGGAGCTAGCACCGCCCCGAGGGTGCCGACCAGGAATCCAACCACGATGATGGGCACCCGTCCAATCCGGTCGGACAGGTAGCCAAGGTAGCCGACCAGCAGCAGGTCCAAAAGCTCGGTCACCACCTGGACGTTCGAGTTGATGGTACCGGCGCTTGCGAAGGGAATCGCCAGGGCGGAACGCAGGAACAGCGGCTGCACCGCCACGGACAGGGTAAGAAAGATCATGGTCAGCGCCGCCAGCAGATAAAGGCCGTTGCGGTGCCTGGGATCGATGACTCCCGACTGGTTGCCCGCCTTGCCCTCCACCCTGCGTACCCCTTGAACCTCGGCCCCGGCCCCTGTCCCCGTCAGCGCCTTACAGACGGGCGGCGAACCAGTGAATCAGCGGCAGCTTCCAGGCACGGTTGAAGACCACGGACAGGAGGCCCACGACCGAGAACGCGGCCACCATCATCGTTGAAAAACTGAACCACCACTTGCCGATACCGGGGAGATGAAGCCCGAACAGGCCCAGAATGCCCCACATCCAGATCACGACGCCCTGCTTGGCATGAAAGTACACGTATTCGTCGTCGCGATTGAGGATCAACGGCACGAACACCAGTACCCCCAGGTAACTGAGCGCCGCCATGATGCGAGCCCGCGCGCCCCCTTCGGTACGAAGCAGCATGTATCTCCCGAGCATCCGACCCTCCCGACCGACCCTCTCGACCGACCCTTTCGACCGACGAAACACCCCGCACCCCGAAGGGCAAACCGACGGGCTACGAGGGCTTCTAACCCAATCGGCCGGCAATGTAAACGAGCTTGCTTCCGAAGTATGTTCCGGTCGTTGGGCGGGCGAACCGTTGACCGTTACCGGGTGGTGATTGTTTCCGGCTGGTACAACCACAAAAAAGCATCATTGAGTTTTTCATGTGCTCCACGCTCATTAAGGCGGTTTCCGACCTGGTTGGCTTGGCCGGAAATCGCTCCAGACTCTGCCTCTGGCCGCTCAGCCGCGCGGGCTAATCCCGGGACGAAACGGCTCCCGATCGACGACCCGAAACCGGAGAAGCAGGTGGTTTCTGCCGGGCAGAACGGGAGAGGTCGGCAGAAATTGCCTCGCCAAGAATCCGTTTCCTTTTGAAAAACAGCGCGATTTTCTGTGGCACGATGTCTGCATGAACCAGGACGGAATATTTGGCTACTGT